>DAOVYZ010000044.1 GCA_030635365.1 Bacteroidales bacterium | reverse complement strand
AAATTTTTATAGTATTTACAAATAAACAAACTCGAACCCGGAGATATACCTATAAGGTTAGTTCCATTCGCCTTTATAATTCCGGCAATTGCAGTACCATGCCCTTTTTCATCACTAAAATCACCGCTACCATCGGAGTTAATACCCTTAATTGATGATAATTCAAAATAAGACTCATTCAATGTTATACCAGAATCTACAACTGCAATTTCAACCCCTTCTCCGTACTTTTTATATTTATCCCAAATTTTATCAATACCATATGTGGTATGCCACCAATCTTTATTTAAATTATTTAGTTTTATATTCATTTATATTTAAATTAGAATCAAATTTTTCAGATAACAATAACCACTAAAGCATATTTTACAATTACTCTGCTGTAGTATCATCATCTCCATTTTTCTTTATTTCAACATTTTCTCCTTGTTTTATAGCCAGGTATGTTCCCGAACTAATTCCCATTAGTACCATCAGGTTAGTATTAAGGTCCGGTATTTTATATTCTTTAAAAACCTCATATAAAAAGTAACAACCTATAGCTACTGTAAATATTACATTCTGAAAACGATGTATACTTAATCCTTTACTATCTGATAAAATATTAAGTAAAAAATGGTTCGAACTATTGCTATCCTGGTGCCTTTTAATATTTGTATTTTTAATATCACTTTTATCAATTAAATGGCCTCCAAGTGTCGTACCTGCACTAATACCCAACAAGACCAACACATCGGGTGTAATATTCAAAATATTTCCTGTGTTATACCATACAACAAAAAATGCTATTATTATAATCATTGTCCAAAAAGCCATCTGGGTGCAAGATAAACTAAATGGAGGATTGACAATTAAGTCGCTTCGGTCTCGCAATATGGAAGATTTATGCTTAAACAAAACATAAATTGAAATTATCATTACGAGTATAAGTGATATTACAGAAAAATGTTTTCTGCTTCCTTTATTATCGTCAAAAATGAGTTTAAATTTCGAGTTAATCACTTCAATATCTTCGTAATTCGTTCCAATACCTATGGCAACAGTAATATTACTTTTATTTTTTGGATTGAAAATTTTTGATAGTGAATCCTTTTTTTCTAACTGTTCGTTCAGGAAAAAATAATAAAGATTCTTATCTGAATTTTCTGTACGTAACTCACAAATAGGTACATTATTTAGATAAACGTTCTTACCTTCATAATTATAATCTGTATGAGCTCTTACAAACATCTTTTCATTTATCTTAGCTTCCTTTGTAGGCTCTCTTGAAATTGATAACAACTCTAATGGGTCATAAACCAACTTAATGACTTTATTTACTAAGGCTGAATCTTTATAATTAAGACTCACATCAAGATATACATAAGGTTCTTTTTTGGGGTTAAAACGAATAATATCCTTATAAAAAACAAAACTCTCTTTACCTGAAACATTATTTATTTTAATATCTGAATTAGAATTTTTATTAGCAATTCTTATAAAACCGGGAATTTTTGAAGTATCAGGAAAATCATATTTTATAAAAATAGTATCGTCAACTAATACCCAATCTGTTATTTCCTGGAGATTACGATCCGAATATATATCCAGAACACTACTGTTTTCACTAAATGAACTATTTGCCAGTAATATAAATACAAGCACAATTAATTTTAAATATTTCATAAGGCAATTATTTTAAGTATTACTATTAATTCTCAATAAACATAAATGATAAGCTATCATACTTTGTCTTTCCACAAATTGGAAAAATAAAATTGAAGTTACTTATTTTTTTTTAAATAAGTTCTTTAATTGAAGAAAAATTGTAACTAATCAGTCTGATCAAAATCCGATAACAATTAAATATCAATGCTTTTAATGCACTGATTAATTACAAAAAATTAAATTCGAATATTCTTATTACCTTATATTTGCCAGTTTGTTCCTCCTTGTGGAAATTTACTTCCGTGTTATGGATTTTTACTTCCGCCGATTGTTACCGTTCGGTTTGTCACTGTCGCAACAGGTGGTGAAATCTCTCGGGATAAGGTAATAATTTTTCCTTGCGTCTTGCCTGATTTACTCTATGGGATTATGGTTGATATTTGGGCGTTCCCAATCTATTGCTCGGTTGCCCTCCAAAGTAAGCCTTATATCAGATTTCTGTTCGTCAAAACTTCAAGTTTGCTAATGGCTTCTTTCAGATTTGCAGCCACCCACAACACCCTTGCCAATCGCTAATGCTTCCTATCAACTCGATGCATACAGAGACTTACTCTCTGTCAGATTATTACCATGCCCAACATACAAAAATCCTGTATTGATTCACTCAATACAGGATTTGAATCAAATTATATATTGAGTTAAGAGACTTTTTCTAATTTCTTCATTACTGAGAAAATAAATCCGGCAGCAATAAAACATAGAATAATGAAAATTGCCCATACTTGCCAAATTTGAACTCTTTCATATAAGAAACTACCTACACCTAATAAGAGGTTTCCTAAAGCAGTGGCCCCTAGCCATCCACCTTGCATTAATCCCTGATACTTTGGAGGAGATACTTTTGATACGAAAGATATTCCCATAGGACTTAAGAATAGTTCAGCAACTGTTAAAGTAAAATATGTACTGATTAACCAGCCTGTGCCAACACGCATATGATTCGGATCAGACTGCATTACATTAAACGGGTCTAATCCGAGTGATCCGATTAACAAAATAAGGAATCCGAAAGAAGTAATGATCATACCAATACCAATTTTTCTTGGTGCTGACGGTTCTTTGCCTTTTTTATTAAGATAAGCGAAAACACCCACAATTATTGGAGTTAATAAAACAATCATTGTTGGGTTAAAGTGTTGGAATAATTCCGGTGAGAAAACATTTATTTCAGGATTTTTGGAATAAAAGTAATACGTGGCAGCCCCGGAAAGAAACAGTAAAATTGTGCCAATAAGTTTTGTTTTTCCCGAAGTATCTTTTTTAAATATATATGTTAATGAAAGTATTCCGACAACTATTGAGAGTAAGGACCAGATGTTAAATACCAGGTATGTTCCTGGTCCAACCTGTGTGACAGTGTAGTCTCTGGCGAAGAAGCTTTGAGTTAATCCGTTTTGATGGAAAGCCATCCAAAAGAAAATTACCACACCAAAAACAAGGAATAATGCTGTGAGTCGTTGTTTTGTTTCCGCTTTGCTCATTTCAACAACCTGCCCTTTTTCGGTTTCAGTCTTTTTAACATCAGGCAACATCTTTTTAAATACAGTATAAACAATTAAAGAAAGAATCATTGTAATACCAGCAAGTGCAAAAGCATAATTAAATCCTGTACCATATGCAGAAAGATAATCATTCGCAAATGTTCCCAAATCAGTAACAGATGTTCCTGTTACTTTGTCAGCTAAAGTTTGTAAATCTGCATTTTCAGTTGCACTTATTAAACCTGAATTAAATTTGTGAATTAATGAAGGTAATGCATCATCGCGCAAAAAACCTTTTGATTTAATAAACCAGTTAATAATACCAGAAGCCGCACTTGGAGCAAATAATGCACCTACATTAATACCCATGTAGAAAACGCTAAAAGCAGAATCTCTTAAATGAGAATATTTGGGATCATCATATAGTTGGCCTACAACTGCCTGTAAGTTACCTTTGAATAAACCATTTCCAAAAGCGATGATCATTAAAGCGGTTACCGTAAATGCTAAACCAAATCCGGGAACAGACATTAAAATATATCCAGCCAGCATGGTGAATAAGCCTATATATATAATTCCTTTGTAATTTTTAGTTCTGTCGGCAAGAATACCACCTACTAGTGCTAATCCATAAATTGAACCGTAAAAAATACTATAAATCAACCCAGCATTCGATTCTGACAGGCCAAATTTTGCTGTAAGGTAAAATACAAGAATACCCATCATTGTATAGAAACCAAATCGCTCTCCCATATTAGCAAAAAAAGCTACATATAAACCTCTCGGATGTCCTTTAAACATAGTTTTATAATTTATTTAGTTAATATTAAATTTTCAGTTTCAAAAGAAAAACAAATATAAAAATCTTTTTTATGTGACCAAGTTTTTAATTAATAGTTTAAGCTATTATTTTTGTGTAAAAGAATTGAAGTTATGAAAATACTACGGTCATCCCAAGTTCGTGAGCTTGATAATTATACTATTTTAAACGAGCCAATCTCTTCAATTAATTTAATGGAGAGAGCCGCTATGGCTATTTCGAAATGGATTAATGGAAATGTTTTCAAAGAAAAGACTATTAAAATTTTTGTAGGGTCAGGGAATAATGGAGGAGATGGATTAGCAATTGCTCGTCAAATTTATGAATTTGATTATAATGTAGAAGTTTTTTTAGTAAAGATATCCGATAAATTATCAAATGATAACCAGATTAATTTAGACAGATTAAAAAATATAGATAAGTTAATATTAAAAGAAATTAGGAATAAATCTGATTTTCCAGAAATTACTAGAGATGATATTTTAATAGATGGATTATTTGGTTCCGGATTAACAAGGAAACCGGAAGGCTTAGCAAAAGATATTGTGCAATATTTAAATAATTCTAAAACAGAGATAATAGCTATTGATATTCCATCTGGATTATTTGGAGAGGATAATTCCGGTAACGATCTTGATTCTATTATAAAAGCTAAACATACTTTGACCTTTCAAATGCCGAAATTATCATTCTTTTTTTCGAATAACGATGTATATGTGGGTAATTGGGTTGTTTTACCAATAGGGCTTAATCAGGATTTTATTGATAGGCTGGATTCTTCATTTTATTTAACCGATAGAGAGTTTATAAAATCAAAAATTAAAGTAAGAAAAAAGAATTCGCATAAAGGGGCATATGGGCATGCTTTATTAATTTCCGGTAGTTATGGAAAAATGGGTGCAGCTGTACTTGCAGCAAAGGCATGCTTACGTACCGGTTGTGGTTTGTTAACAGTACATGTTCCAAAGGTTGGATACCAAATAATGCAAACAACAGTTCCTGAATCAATGATTAGTATTGATTGTTCGGATATTATCTTTACAGATATTCAAAGCATTGAAAATTATACATCAATAGGTATTGGTCCGGGTATAGGAACAAAACAGAATACACAAAAAGCTTTGGTGAATTTGTTTGAGAAAGTTAAAGCACCAATGGTAATTGATGCTGACGGATTAAATATTCTCTCAGAAAATCGGGAGTTCTTAAATAAAATCCCGGGAAATAGTATTTTAACTCCGCACCCAAAAGAGTTTGAAAGACTGGTTGGTAAAAGGAGTGAAGGCTATAAAAGAATTGAGTTGCAAATTGAATTTGCAAAAAGATACAAAGTTTATGTTGTATTAAAGGGAGCTTATACTAGTATAACTTGCCCTGATGGCATGTGCTATATTAATAGTACTGGTAACCCGGGTATGGCAACAGCAGGAAGTGGTGATGTACTAACCGGGGTTATTCTTTCGTTATTAGGGCAAGGTTATGAGCCCAAAGATGCTTCGATCATTGGAGTATACTTGCATGGTTTAGCTGGAGACATTGCTGCAGAAAAGATTGGACAAGAAGCTTTGATCGCTTCAGATATAATTGAAAACTTAGGAAACGCTTATCTAAAATTTATATAATGAAGACAAAGAAAACTCTAAAAGCATTAAATCTTATTATCTATATATTTTTAACAGTTTTTTTATCGTGTAAGACCACAACAGAAACGCGTGTTACACATATTAAAGATTCAAACTTAATTACAAAGAGTGGAATAATTTACGCACTACCCAAAACCAGCATTAAGTTTAATGTAGAAGCTACAAAAACAAATATTATTCCTGGCCCTTATTACGAATATGCAGAAAAATATATGGGTATTGAGAATGTTCCAGAAGAAGAAATTTCGTTATGGCAAATCACAAACATTAGAATAGAAACATACAATGAAATAGATCCTGATCATTATTACATTTTGGAACCTTCAGGTAAAATGCAAATTGATTTTAACAAACTAATTACTAATGGAAGCATTTTGCCAGTGAATAATAATACAAAAATTAATACAGACGAATTTTATGGAAGAAACAGTCAGGGAAACGAAATAGCTTTTACTGATTTAAGTGTGACAAAATATGTAGGTGAAGAAAAAATAACATATTATAAAAGAGTACAAAGAGACTCAATACAAGCCAAAATTCCTGTTGTAAAAAAACAAAGTGTTTATAAATCTTTTGAAAACAAAGTGGAGGAGGCAGCAAATTTCATTTTTATGATTCGCGAAAAAAGATTTGAACTTTTAACAGGTATGGCAGATTTTTACCCTGAAGGCAAATCGTTAGAAGTTGCAATTAATGAACTAAATAGGCTTGAGAATGATTATCTTGAATTATTTATAGGTAAAAGATATACGAGTAGTTATAAAACAAGTTTTGAGTTTACCCCTACAGAAACCGAACTTACCCAACCATATATACTTTTTAGGTTTAATGAAGAAAAAGGTATTTTATCTCCTAACGACCTAAGTGGTAGCCCAATTATAGTCGAACTTCAAGAAATGGGATTAACTAAGAATTTATCTTACCTTATTTCTGATAAAATAAATAGAAAAGGTACTGAATATAATGATAAATTATATTACAGGATTCCTGATGCCGTTGAGGTTAAAGTATTTGATGGAAAAATAATGCTGACAAGAGGTAAGGTTGATGTAGCGCAGTATGGTGCAGTAGTCCTTTTTCCAAACATGTTTTTGTTAGATGATGAAAAGTTTATTGAGTTTTATAGAGAAGAAGAAACAAAAAATAAATAAAATCCTATGGATAATATTGGTTGTGTTATATATACGAAAGGTGAAGAACCGGGATCATTAAATGCTAAATGGTGCCATTCAATTATGGGAAGTGGGATAGGAAAAGCAACGGGAGGCCCGGTAGAGAGTATTGAAGGTAAATATCATATTGTTTATTATGATGATAATGGAAATGAAATAGCGGACAGGGAGCTCTATATTGAAAAAAAAAGCAATTACTATAAAATGACCTGGTATAATAAGGGTGAAATAACTGCCAGTGGTATTGGAATGCAGGTAGAAAAAAGTTTAGTAGCCGGGTGGTATGATATAAATTGAGGCTTCGTAAACAAATTAATCTTATAATAACATATTTTAAATAAATAGCATTGTTAGAATGAAACGAATAATGGTTATTGGAGTTTTATTTATTTGTGGAGTTATATTAATTTTAATTATTATTAACCTTGTAAAAATGAGTAGTTATGAAAATAAAATTCGTAGAATGAAGTTACAAGAATCTTTTTTTGTTAATATTAAAACTTCAGTAAAGCATAATGAATTAAAACAGAATGGATATTCTATACATTATTATACATGCGGAGATACAGCTAATGAATTACTAATATTCTTACATCCTGCATTTGCTGATCATCGTTGTTTTGATAAGCAAATAGATTTCTTTTCAAAAAAATACAGGATAGTAACAATTGATATGCTTGGACACGGATTATCAAAAGTTAACAACGCAAAAGATAAAATTGATTTTACAGTATATCATATTGATACAATTTTAAAAACGGAAGGATACAATAAAGCTCATTTTATTGGAGCTTCAATGGGTACATTAATAGCTCAATATTATGCATTAAAATATCCTGAAAATATTTTGTCTATGACTATATTGGGGGGCTATGACATTAGTGTAGAAAATAAAGAGATTACAAAAACTCAACGTTCTGAAAATTTTAAATGGTTAATAAAAGCAATATTTTCTATGAACTCGTTTCGTAGGTATGTTGCAAACGCAGTTGTTAATAATGCTGAAGATCAGGCAAGGTTTTATTGTATGACAGGTTTATTTACACGAAAGTCTTTTACAGTGATGCCAGGACTGAAGAATATATTAAAACTCCGAAAGAATTCTTATGTACATTACCCTTTATTATTACTTTGTGGAGAAAACGATTTGGAATTAGTTAAAGATGTATGCAAAAAATGGAATAAAAGAGTATCAAAGAGCAAATATTATATCATAAAAAATGCGGGCCATTGTGCAAATATGGATAACCCAGAAGTATTTAATAAAATTGTTATGAACTTTATAGAAAATGTTGAATAATAAGGTTTATAATTATTTATTTTTTATTTTACTTTTAAAATTTTTCTCAAATTCTTCGAAAGTTTGATTCTTAAAAGCATCTTCAGCAAAAAATACCAATATTGGTTCTAGTCTGTCCGGAGTATAGTAACCGGGTACAGCAGTTAAAAGCTGGTTGTCTTCGTTTAAATAGGCTACAGACGGATACGACATTTTGCCTTGCAGTAAGGCAACAGCCAACTGATGTGGAGACCTGTTTTTATTTCCTTCATTAATGAACTGTTGACCAGCAAAAGAGATGGTATCATTTGTTTCAGCATCAAACTTTACTGCATAATAATCATCATTAAGGATTTTTGTTATAGTAGGATGGTTAAAAGTGGTGGCATCCATTTTTTTACACCAACCACACCAGTCAGTATACACATCAATAAATATCTTTCTTTGTTCTTTTTTATTCAGCTCAACAGCTTCTTCAAACGAATACCATTTAACTCCATGGTTTTGTCCTCTAACTGAATATATACTTACAACACTTATCAATATAAACAATAATACATTCTTTTTCATAGCCCTATGTGTTTTATCCTTATCAGTTTTGTTGTATGCAAATAAATATGTTTTGTATTAAAGATGCAATATTTTTTATAAAAGTTGCATTTAAGTTTTTATTAGACGGTTTAAAAGAAAAAAAGTTTTACTAGTTGTGTATTTTTTATGTTAAGAAAAAAATAAAATCTAATCTAATGATTTTTAGTAAGCCAATATTTTTTCCTAAATTTGAGCTTCCTATGTAGTAGGGTCTTTTTTTACATTTAATTAATAAATATTTAATAAATAAACAATCATAAAACAACGGAGGAAAATCAATGAGTGAAATTCGTAATTTAGAACCAAAAGCAGTTTGGGAAATTTTTCAACAATTATGTAATATACCACGCCCATCAAAGAAAGAGCGAAAAGCAGTAGAATTTGCAAAAAAGTTTGGTGAGGATTTAGGGCTTGAAACTATTGAAGAAGAAATAGGTAATATAATAATTAAAAAGCCTGCTACTCCAGGAATGGAAGATAGAAAAACTGTATTGCTTCAAGGGCATTTGGATATGGTACCTCAAAAAAATAGTGATGTACAGCATGATTTTGAGAATGATCCGATTCAAGCTTATGTTGATGGAGAGTGGGTAACAGCAAAAGATACTACTTTAGGAGCTGATAATGGTATTGGAGTTGCTGCGGCATTAGCTGCTTTACAGGCAACGGATATTGAACATGGCCCTTTAGAAGTATTATTAACTGTTGATGAAGAAACAGGAATGACCGGTGCTGAAAATTTACAACCGGGTGTTCTAAATGCTGATATTTTAATAAATACAGATTCAGAAGATGAAGGAGAACTTTATATTGGTTGTGCTGGCGGAATTGATACAAATGCTAAATTCCATTATAAAGAAGAAGCAGTTCCTGGTGATTCACAAACTTTCAAAATTGATGTAAAAGGGTTGAAAGGTGGCCATTCAGGTTTAGATATTCCCTTAGGAAGAGGAAATGCTAATAAACTTTTAAACAGGGTTCTTCATGCTGTAAATAAAACTTTAAATATCCGACTAGCAGATATTCAATCAGGAAGTTTGCGAAATGCAATCCCCAGAGAAGGATTTGCTGTTGTTGTTGTTCCTAATGGACAGGTGGGTGAGTTTAAAAGCTTTATTGATGAATTGATTCCTGTTTTGAAAGAGGAACTTTCCGTTACCGAACCGGACTTAAATATTCTTTATAAAGAAACAGAAAACCCATCTCATGTTATAGATGAAATAACTCACAACAACTTAATTAAAGGATTATATGGCTGCCCGAATGGAGTTATTCGAATGAGTGACTCTATGGAAGGATTAGTAGAAACATCAACGAATTTAGCTATTGTTCAAAAGCATGATGATTACATTAGTGTAGCGACTTTACAACGTAGCTCTGTTGATAGTGGAAAAGAAAACCTTGCAACTATGATTCGTTGTGTCTTTGAACTTGCAGGAGCCGAAGTTGTTCATGAAGGATCATATCCGGGATGGAAACCTAACGTAAATTCGCCTATCTTAAAAACGATGCAGGATGTGTATAATAAGAACTGGGGCAAGGTACCTGAAATTAAAGGAATTCATGCAGGATTGGAATGTGGCATTATAATGGAGAACTATCCAAAATTAGATACTATTTCATTTGGCCCGACAATTCGTTTTCCACACTCTCCTGATGAAAAAGTAAATATAGCAACTGTTAAAAAGTTTTGGGAATTTTTGGTTGAAACATTAAAAAATATTTCTAAAAAATAAGATTTGAAAATAAAAAGTGAAAGGTGTCAGTTTTTGACACCTTTTTTGTTTAACAAAGTTTACAATCTACTGTAAAAAATTAATTTAATTATGTATTTTCATTCCCTAAATGTATAATGAAGTACTTATGGGTAAAAGTAAAGAAATTAAGAAGATTATAAATGATAACACAGAAGTTACAAAGTATGATTTTATTATTTGTCCTAATTGCGGAAAAGAAGAAGTAGGGAAATTCTGCCCTAATTGTGGACAATCAAATAAAGATTTTAATAAACCTATAAAAGAAATTATTGGTGATTTATTAGATTCAATAAGTCTTGATGTAAGATTACTTAATACTTTAATTCCTTTTTTTACTAAACCAGGTTTTTTAACACAAGAATATTTTAGGGGTAAAAGAAGAAAGTATGTAGCTCCAATGCGAATGTACATGCTTATAAGTATTATTTTTTTCTTCTTGGCTCAAAGTGCAGGTACCGATAATTTTAAGGAAATAGGGAAAGTTCAGATGGACCCAATGACAGATTCATTGAGACAGGAAATTGGAGAGGCATTAGAAGATGAGGACAGCACAATTGTAAAATATTTTGAAGACTTGACAGAGTTAGATAAAGAAAAAATGAAAGAAGATGTTTTAGCTGATACAAATATAAATATTGGCTTAAAAAAAACCATAATAGGGGGTTTAAACATAACTGATAACTCGAAAGCTTTTTATGAGAAATTTTTAAAAACAAGTTCATATGTATTATTTCTTTTAATGCCTTTTTTTGCAGGGTTTTTAGCGTTAATATTATGGAGGTCAAAAATGTTGTACGTAAACCACCTGATATTCTCTATTAACTTCCATTCCTTTGTTTTTGGTTTATCCTCTTTAATTATAGTAATTGCAATGATCCTTCCAGAAAGTGTATATGAGTACATGGCTTACCTGCTATGGGGCATACCGGTATACTTAATGTTGGGTATTAAAAGGTTTTATAACCGTTCATATTTGAGTGCATTCTTAAAAACAATAGGATCTTTATCAGCATATTTTATAATAATTTGTATTGTGATACTTTTTATATTTCTAATTACTGCATCAGGGTTTTATGAAGCATAAAGACACCAACCTGCTTGCCAGCAGCTACAGTGTACCCACATCTCTGTAAAGTGCTTATAATGAATATCGAACAAGGATTAATGATTTTATATTTTCGAAGTATATTCCACGATTTGTAAATCATTATTGCTTGACTTTCAGTCATTATCATTT
>DAOVYZ010000432.1 GCA_030635365.1 Bacteroidales bacterium | reverse complement strand
TTTATGATGATATAAACGATGTTTGGCTTGAAGATGATTTTACTATTTTATTAACTCCTTCGGTTGAAGCAGAATTTAATATCGCAAAATTTTTCAGAGTAGGTATTGGGGCTAACTACAGGTTTGCATTCGATGTTAATGAACTTGATAATTACGATAATAATGATTTCTCAGGAATAGGAGCTTTTATAAGTTTTAAATTTGGTTGGTTTCGATAATTTTTGCAGCAAATTATACATAATGAACCAAAATCATTGAGGAGCATAAATGCTCCTTTTTTATTACAAAAAATCAAAATATTATCTTTAAATCTACAACCCATACTTTTTAGTGTTTACCTATTCTTTTCCCAATAATAAGTTTAAAAATAATATTACCCCTATCAAACTGTAAGTAATTTATTCTGTTTCAATTTATGTCCTTATCACTATAAATCTTATTTTTGATAAATAATTATAATTAGATTTTTAAAAATCATTTAATAGTGAAAAAAAATATTGCAATAGTTGCTGGCGGCGATTCTTCAGAATATGTTATCTCAATTAAAAGCGCAACACAAATAGCTAAGTGGCTTGATATTGAAAAATACAATACCTATACAGTCGTGGTAAAAGGAACAACATGGACTGTAAAAGATGAATCATTAACTGATACCCTCGTGGATAAAGATGATTTTAGCTTTACTTTGAAAAATCAAAAAATAAATTTTGATTGTGCACTTATTACAATACATGGTACACCTGGAGAAGATGGTAAAATGCAGGGCTATTTTGACACATTAAAAATTCCTTACACAACATCCAATACATTAGCATCAGCAATAACGTTCAATAAAATTTTTAGCAAAAATTATTTGAAGCCATATAACATTCCATTAGCAAATTTTGTTTCGATAAAAAAAGGAGAGCCAATTAATGCAGATAGCATAATTGAGATTACAGGATTGCCATGTTTTGTAAAACCCAATTGCGGTGGTTCAAGTTTGGGGGTTACCAAAGTCAAAAAGAAAGAGGGACTACTCGAAGCAATTGAGGAAGCTTGGAAAGAAGATTCTGAGGTTATTATTGAAAAGTTTTTAGATGGCACAGAATTAACATGCGGACTAATAAAAACAAAAGAAAAAACAATAATATTCCCTCCTACCGAAATTGTTAGTAAAAATGAGTTCTTCGATTACGAAGCAAAATATACACAAGATAAATGCGATGAAATTACACCGGCACGTATACCTGATGAACTTACAATAGAAATAGAAAACCTTTCATCGCAGATTTACGATATTTTTCAATTAAATGGAGTTGTACGAATTGATTATATACATGACAATAATAAGCTATAAATTTGAGAAGGAAGTTCATTACCGGTGATGAGAGTTGCTAGTATAGTTCCTGAACAGGTAAAAGCTATGGGATTAAATATGCAAGATGTTTTTACATTGGCTATTGAAGATGCAATAAGTAGAAATTAAAATCGGTAAGACTGTCCAATGGAAGTTTATAATACAGCCTGCCCAAAAAATTGTTACAGCACATGCTCCTTGTAAAGTATGTACCGATAAAAGTAAAGTTGTGAAAATCGACCCGCAACCACTAAATAAAGCAACACCAGAAGGCATATACCTAAAAGGGCTAAGCTATGTTAAGCGTATAAATTCCAAAAAAAGAATACTCCACCCTCTTAAGAAAATTAATGGAGAATTCACTGGAATAACATGGGAAGAAGCATTAAATGAAATCTCAGAAAAATTAAATATTTAAATTTTGTTTATATAACTTGATTTCAACCAATTATTTTGAATATTATATTTTGCTTATTGTTAATTAACAGCAGAGAAGCCTAATGAAATTCGAATGTTTATAAGTGTTGATTTTGTTAATAATAATAAGATGAAAAACTTGACACGAATATGCTAATTAGTATAATTTTACTCTAAATGTTTGAGATTTAAAAAAATAGCAATAAATTTGCGTGCTTTATTAGTTTGAAGTATAAAAGTAAATAATTATGAATAAAGATGAAAAAATATTCAACGATTTTTTTACCGAAGTTACTAAGATTAATGATATCACCGGTGCTGAATTTAGCCATGAAATTGATACAACATTAGTCAAAGATATGGATATAAGAAAAACCATTGGTAACATTAATTTAATGCAAGGTAATATTAGGTCAATTCCAGAATCAAACCAAATTGTAAAAAGATTCTTAAAATCTAAAATTCGATAAAGTTTTTTATTTCCCACTTCCAAACCTCAAATCCTAACTTTTAACCTAACTATGAGTAATTTTCCTCAAGAATTTTATGATGCCTTTAACAAATTGTTTGAAGAATATACACAAGTAAAAAAAGCTATAATTCTTTTAGAGAATCTTGACCCAAAACATAAAATACACATTGCTCCATTAAATCAATTGCGGAGTGGGCTTGATCATGCATTCAAAGCATCAATCATTAAGGATGATCAATTTCAACATGAATTAATTGAAATGCAAGGGCATGTAAGAAGAGCTGGTTATGATGCATTTGAATTACTCGCCTCTGTTTTAGGACAAACTATTATAAGAAAAATAAAATGGATTTCAAATAAAGCTTTAGAAACTGTTTTCCCAGAATATTATACAAGTATAAGCCCTCAATTGACAAATCTCCAAGTAAGATTAGCTGAAATCCGCACTGAAAAAAATCATTTTAACCAACCATTTAAACAATATATGCAAGAAATTTCATCCATTATTACTATATACAAAAAGGTTGTATCAATGATCCCATCATTAAAACAATACGATAGGAAAAGATTTTTTGCAAAAGCCATATCTTACGGTATTACTTTATCCAGTGGAGTAGCAATTGGTTTGATCGTAGCAAAATATTCTTGAAGATCATTATTTTACACCTAGCTGGTGCGGATTTAACAAGGTGTAATCCGTGCCTTATCATAGCCCATAAGTTGAAAATTACCTGACCGTCTCCATACATCCTAGCTTAATTAAAAAAATACTAATTTTATATCTCGAAGGGATAACAACAGTCACATTCGTTTCATGGAAACAGCATTAGAACATATTTTAATAAACTCTTATAAAGATGAGATGATTTCCTTTATGGATTCTCATCCCGAGTATTTTGAGGAGGCAATAAAATTAGCTATTTCCGACAAACAACCATATGCCTGGCGAGCTGCCTGGTTATTATGGAGTTGTACAGAAAAAAACGACCAGCGAATACAAAAATATATTAAAGACATTATTAACACGATAACAACTAAAGAAGATGGACATCAGCGGGAATTACTTAAAATTCTTTTGCTAATGGAATTAAACGAAGAATATGAAGGCTATTTATTTGATGCTTGTATTACTGTCTGGGAAAAGATAAACAAAAATCCATCGGTGCGGTTTACTGCTTTTAAGTTCATCACCAAAATAGTAAAGAAACATCCTGAACTATTCAATGAAATTGCTTTTCTTACTCAGGATCATTATTTAGAATCTCTGTCTCCGGGGGTAAAGAAATCAATCACTAAGATAATAAAAGAATTTACTCCCTAAAACTTACCGTTTAAAACAAAACAAGATATAATACAATTGTATTATCCTAAAATATTTTTATGTTCACAATAAAGTCACGATGCCGGCAAAGGTATTTTGTGATCATTGTGAAGC
>DAOVYZ010000304.1 GCA_030635365.1 Bacteroidales bacterium | reverse complement strand
TTAGGTCTGTATCCGCCTTAAAATCAGTAATATCATTATCGAGTTGTGATGATGATGTAGATGCTGCTATTGCAGTTACGGCATTTGGAAATGCTTGTGCAAGGTCAGCTACTAACATCATATAACTGGTAAATTTTGTTTTAAGGCTATTATAAAGAGATGTCGAATTGATTTCCTTTTCGATGGTTTTTAGGCTGCTTTTAATATAATCTATACCATTTTCCAGAAGATTTAATTGCGTTAAACCCTTTATAGTTGTTACACTATCTGTTTCAGCAACTCTTTCTTTGACAGTGGTAACCCACACCATATCATCTGTTGATAAAATGCTACTTAAATCAGAAATGGTTGTGGCGGGTGATACCGATGAGTCTTCATAACTTAGTTGACGAAACATGAGATTGATATCATAGCTGGTCATTATCCATGGATAGTAGGCTGCACCGTATTTCAGGTAATTAACACCAATCTTATCCCTGAAATTTGTAATTGGTTTCGTAGTGGAATCCTCTTTCTTATTACCTTCCATTAAATCAAAAATGGCAAACCGGTCTTGCAAATTATAACACTGAACTAAAGCTTTCTTCTGAACATCAGCGTATTTGCTATAATCCGGGTCATCTGAACTATCTAACAATAAAGTGCCATCAGGAAATAATAAAAGAGTAGGCTCATCATATTTTTTTAGGGCATCAATACCATCCGACAAGTCGCCATCATCAATATTATCACCATATTTACCTACAGATACTATATAACAATCGCCACCTCCATTATCATAAAATTGCCTGATCGCGTCATATAAGAAATATCTACGGTCTGGAGTTGCTTTAGCAATCAGGTTATCATTCGATGTGTCAACTGATATTGTATATTCCTGCACATCATAGCCTTCGCCAAAATACATTTTAAATTCCACCAGAGAAGAGACTTTTACCGGTGTTATTTCGGCCATGGCTTTGAGATTGCCGTCATAGGCATATTCGGTATAACCGATAAAAGCGGGTATTGCTGTTTCAACCTCTGCTATTGATGGAGGGAATAAAGAAACCTCTTGAATATATACTCCGGGAGTTTTTACATCCATAGTGTCATGTTTTTTTATGATGAACTAATCATTTTATGTGAAAAGCGAAGAATAATAAATTCAGCAGGCCGTACTACTGCAAGTCCGATCTCCACTATCATTCTTCCTTCAAAAATATCAAGTGCGGTCATGGTTTCTCCCAGGCCTACGTTTACAAAAAATGCTTCCTCAGGCTTAGCTCCCATCAAAGCACCGTTTCGCCATTGAAGAGTAAGGAAATTCTCAATCATAGATCTCACCTTGGTCCATGTTTTTCCATCATTTGGCTCAAAGACAAAAGGCTCGGATGCTTTTTTTACCGATTCTTCTACCATGTTATAAAATCTCCTTACTGAGATATATCTCCACTCGTTATCATTTCCTGCAAGAGTACGGGCACCCCATACGAGTATGCCTTTTCCACTAAAAGTTCTGATGGCATTTACCGATTTCCCTGTTGTATGAACATTCATTTCTTTCTGATCACTGTCATCAATTTTTACCATAGGCTCTTTAATCATATTTAAACTAACATTTGCCGGAGCTTTCCAAACACCGCGAGAATTATCAACCTGGGCATAAATACCTGCCATAACACAGCTTGGGGGTATCTCAATCAGGCTTTTTTCCATTTCTTTTATGATAGCATGATATAATTCATTATTGCTATGGTATAATGAATGGGTTTCATCTATGGTACCGTCTGATGCGGGATTTTTTTTAAGCACCATACCTGCTATCAATGTACCTCCTGTAACAGCATGTGTGTTTTCATCAATATAGTAGTTCAAATTTGTGCGCAGCCAGGGATAATAAGCCGCAGCATAACTTAGATTGTTATTGCCAATTCCGGTTCTGAACGTGCTTTCTTTTGTTGAGAATGTTTCACTGCCTGTCGTGTAAATATCAACAATAACTACTCTGTCCATAAGTTCTGCACACTGTACCAGCGCATCTTTATATAATTGATAAAAATTGGTTTCATTTAACGATGGTGCATCGGGAAATAGCAAAATTGTAGGTTCGTCCTCCTTTTTTATTTTGTCAAGGCCTGCCTTCATCTGCGTATATTTAGCTGAAGAAGAGCCTCCAATACCAGTATATTTTGCAATAGAAACAATGTAACATGGCCCGCCACCATTAGCAAAATACAACTGGAGGGCATAATACATACGAAATGACAATGCCGGTGGGGTAACATCTGCTGTAATAGTATCTACCGAATCGACTGTTCCTACTGGAATAGTAAAGGTAGTTGCCTGAGGAAGTCCGAAGTATTCTTCATATTCTTTTAATGATTTTATTCGGGTAGGTTTGTTATTCAGAGAAAGTCCATTGTACTTGTCCTCTTCTGTATAACCGATAAATGCCGGTATTGCTGTTTCGACTTGAGCTACCGATGGAGGAAGTTTGGATATTTCCTCAACATAAACACCTGGAGTTTTATAAGCTGCCATAAGATTTAATTATTTGTATTAATATATACTTCAGAAACGACGTTATAATTTTCTTTGAATGATAAAGGAAATTCGGTTTTTACCATATTAGTATCCGGGTTAGGTAATTCATCAACAATGGTACTACTATCATCTGGTACAGATACATTAATATAACCGTATTTGGTTAGAGGGTGAGGGCCTGTTTCCGGTTTCGTATTAAAATTGTTACCCAGGAATCGCCAGAGAGTATGCCTGTTTTTAAAACGAAGCTCCAATACGGGGTTTTTAAGAGAACCATCCGTATTGAGCAAGTTATAATTACTATTTTTGCTTTTTATTACCAGATCAAGAACTCCGAAAATGGAATCAGTAGGTTCTTGTACATGGAAAAAATAAAATTCTTCTAAGTAAGGAATGGTTGTATCCTCTATTTTAACATGGTATTTTCCTTCCGGCAAGTCGTGTAAAAAGATATCCACACAGCTATTTGTTTTTTCCATTTTCTCGATCCTTGGCTCAAGGGCCTCATTTAAACTGTTTTTAAGGGTGATTGTTAAATCTAAACCAGATTGTCCTGAATCATAAGAAAGCACATTATTATATATAGGTATTAAATCATTTTCATTAACATAATGAAGCGGTTTGCCTGAAACAAACGGGTCGTTTGTCCATTCTGCCGAAGGAGGAGAATTATTGGTTGCTTGTTTGGCAATATATGCTTGTGTGGGAGTAGATGCATGATTTACAAGAACATCCCCTGAAGAATATTTGCTGCCAGCCTTATATACAGGGGCAAATTTTGATAAATAAGGGTATGTTTTAGGAGCGTTGGCTGTTTCATTGGTAAAATAAAAGGTTTGCCCTTTTGTTTTTTTCAAAGGAAGCGAGGTATAATTGTAAAATGTATCGTCCCGCAAGCTAAATAAAAATGTTAGGTGAAGATTATCATTGAATTGAACAGATGGATGTATTTTACCGGATAGTTTTTTTGTTTTTGTCCCGACAATAATCCCGCTCTGTGTTTTCTTAAATATGCATTGATGGTTACGTAATAATTGTTGGCTAAAATCGGTTGGGCGGATATCCAGCAGGTTCTCAATATTATAATATTTAAGATAGTTGTTTTGCTCATTGCTTGTCAAATTATCAAATAATTGAGAGCTTTTGTCCAGAAAAAAGTGGTGGATAACTTTCAGTTCAAATAAATAGTTATATGATATTGTAAATCCCATTATTACTTAGTTACATTGATATCATCATTAACTTGAATTTCTTTTATTAAGCCACGAGTTTCTTTAGTGCTTTCACGCTCAAGAACAACCAGCCTAAGTTTATACAAAACAAAAGGATATTGCTTGCCACCTAAGGTACTCCACAAATAATTTGCCTGTTCAAAAGTTGGGGAATATAAATCAAGGCTTATTTTAAAATTATCAAGGCCGGAAAGATTTGTAAAACTATTTTTAGATGTGAAAGTGTTTTTTCCCTGAAAGAATTTGATTACATGCGATAAATATATGAGTGCATGGGAATATTTCTTCATGCATGCAGCGAATAACAGGTACAGGTTCAGAAATATTTCAGGATTCTTGTAGGTAACAAAATTTGCATCTTTCAACTGCGGAGGTGTGTTTTTTAAGGTGAATTCCTCAGAAATATTTACAAGGGTAATGAGTAGGTTATTTGTATTCTTAAAACCTTCTTCATCAAGTGCACCGATATTTTCCAATACAACAACCGGATTAGGTACATATTGTTCGGCAGTTTCTAAACCTAAAAAATAATCATTTAACTGAGACTCTAAGAAATGTAATGTTTTATACAACACAAGGATTGATTGGCTTTTTGTTAAAAATTTGAGATTTTTAGATGATTAAAGTTAAACGAAATAAAAAATAGAACAATATATTTTAAACAAAAAAAGCGATAATGTTATTAACATTTTACTAACGTTTTATTAACAAATTGAGATTAAGTAAATGCAAATATCTTTATTATAAAACTTAATAAGCTGAGCTACACCGTGACTTTACAGACACACTCTAATTATTGTAAATCGGAAATTTTTTAATTGGGAACATGGTAGTCAAGGGAGGGGATTCGACATTTTTTCAAAATGTTAAGGGAATTAATACGGTTACTTTTGTGTTTGGTGGCAGAGGGAATTGAGCTAAGATTAATCTCAAAACAGAGGGAGAATATAAGGACACAATCAGTTATCTATTATCTGAATTTTGAAGTATTCTGGCAAAACTCGACTATCCTTAACGTTATGTGTATATGGTAACTATTGACACTAGTGTAAAGATTGCTAATTTACCAAACTAATTTCAGCCCTATTTTCCTTTTTACTTCGTTAAAATTATTAACCGTAACTACGGCTATGCTTGCAAATTTTGCCTTGTAAAAAGAAAAATATTATCCGAAATTTCAGTTC
>DAOVYZ010000358.1 GCA_030635365.1 Bacteroidales bacterium | reverse complement strand
TTAAGGAACTGGTAAAATTATGTGGAGGTGACCCGAAAAAATTAAATAGCTTACAATTATGAAGATCAAGATTTTAAACAAAATAACAGGATGTAATGCATTGGTTTATAACAGAATATATAACGTTTCGTACAACCCTTACTACAAGTCTTCGGCAGCTGGAGGGTCGATTCTACCATCTTATTTGCAGTTACGTAAACCCTTTGGTTTACTCACAGCACACTTCGCACCAGTTGGAGAATAATGGAATTTAAGTGATTTCTCTGGATTTAAAGTCTCTTGCAGAATGATGAACAGCCAAAATATCAATTTTCTTATCCGGTTCGTCATCGCTTATTGCTTTCCCATTATCTGCATGCTTAATACCATTTTCAATTTTTTCAAGCAAAATCATTTTATCAACCAAATCATCAATTGAAAACTGTTCCGGAAATTTGCTTATTGTGTTTATTACTTTTGTTTTATTAAGCATATATATTTTTGTACAGGTAATAAAAATCTTAGTATAGCCAATACCGCTAAATGTACCAAATAAAAAAAGCCACCAATTGAATTTGATGGCTTTCAATTTAAAATTATTACGTAAATTTAGTTTTTTATACAACGAACACTAAGTCCATAGTTTTGAGCCTGTGCGTTATTATGTGGCCTAAAAAAATTCACGTTTTCTGTAACTCCTTGCCCCGAAAGACCTTGTTGAGTATTAGCAGTCATAGCATTTGTCCAAAGATCCGCTTCCATATCTAAAAATGAAAACCCTCCAAAAATAAACCAACCAGCATACTGCGGTTGAAAACTTGCGTCATAATTTCCGTTAAGTTCAATAACTTCATCAGTATTTGGAATGTGCCATCCATCAGGACAAATACCTTGAAGGTTAGGAATTGTATCATTATATGCCATCATTTCATTCCATTGATATAAACCTCCATAAGTATCACAATTTGTTGGGTCATTCTCGTAGCAATATTTTTCTGTTATTCCATTATTAGATTGGTCTGTAGGAGCATTAATCATAGTTCCAACCCTTATATTTTCTGCCATCCAACACTGGTCCCCAATCTGAACTGTAGGATACACATTCCCGTCAGCATCAGTCACTGTAGGAGTTCCCGGGCAGGGTTGCCCCGTTACTATAGTATCATTTTCCAAAATCACAACCAACGGCCCCTTATCTTCACTACTAAAATACAATTTCAGTTCTGTATTGGTAAAGGTATCCACATAGGTATTATAGTTTTCTTTTTCTACGGTAAGAATGTAAGGGTCAAAACCATCGTTTACTTTTACCTGGTTGGTTATGGCTGCCAGGGTATCTGAATAAATTGCATTTCCTTCGGCAGTAACCGTTAAATAAGCATCGGTTAATTCGAAGTTTTGCTCTGTTTCGTTGTAAACGAATACACTTAATAAAAAATCGAAAGTTTCTACTACATCAAAACTGAAAGTAACATAGCCGAAATCCTCGGGAGTTAAACTTTCTGTACTCAATACTTCAGGTACCAGCTTGGTAACTTCATCTTTACTTACCGAAAAATCAATAGGCAATGGGCCGTTTACCAGGTAAGCCAGCTCAGAGCCTTCCAACGGCGATGCATAAATTACATTGCCTTCGGCATCCACAACCAAAAACTTTTCTACAGTATAACTGCCAACCAATAAAGATAGAGGTTTGCTTATAAAATAGCCGTTCATATTATACAATTCCACTTCTTCGGTATCATAAACAAGTGTTCCTGCCGCATCTTCAATACTTACTACAATAGCTGCAGGTTCGGCATCGGCTTTAAGAGATTTAATTTTTCCCTGTGAAATATCTTTCAGGTTAAACCCGAATTCTACTTTTCCTTTCTGAATCACAGGTTCATCATCTTTACAGGAAAAAGCCAGCAAAGAGATAAGAATAATTAAAAAATAACTCAATAAATTTTTTTTCATAATTTTTTCAATTTTTAGTTAATAACAAATAAGTACTAATTTTTTTATCAAAACTTAATAAGAAAATCGAAATTATATAATATATTTTGAATTTCCAATTTAAAAACGAATATTTTAAATGTCTTATTTATAACTAAATACAAAAAACATACAAACTTTATACAGAAAATTTTATTACTTAAAACACATAGGCAGCAGGTACAAGCACTACAGGTTAATAAGTTTGAAATCTGAAATTTACTGTCCACTGCATACTGTTATTTTATCTTTTTCCTTTTGTCTTTTATCTTGTATCTTTTTGCTTTTATCTTTTTCCTTTTGTCTTTTTCCTTTTGTCTTTTATCTTTACTCCTAATGGAACGCTGATTACACGGATGCAGGCAACGCTGATCACCACGGATTTGGAATTTGAAGCCATGCCCCGGCAAGCAAGCCATACCTCCGGCAAGTAAGCCTGAAATTTAATTGATATTTTCTTAGCATCTTTCGCCGATTTATTAACAATCAATTTGTTTTTTATTTCTATCAGGAATTCAATTGTTAATAAAAAACCAACCATAACTAGCGGATTTATAACATTTTTGAAACAAAACACCCTCCTAAGCCGTAAAAAATTATTAACATTGCAAGTCTTTTATTAACAATTTGGCCAAAAAATTATACATATGTTAAAGAATATAAGGCAAATTCTATTTATATTCCTGACCGTTTTTATAGCATTAGCTTCAACAAAAACAGGATTTTCAAACAATCGTTATTGGGTAAACGGAACAGGTTCGTGGGACGACCCGAATCATTGGGCACTTGTTTCCGGGGGTAACCCGGGAGCAGCAATTCCTACAAAAAATGATGATGTTATTTTTGACAATATGTCATTTACAGCCAACAGTCAAATAGTAACTATTAAGGGCAAAGCTATTTGTAATGACTTTCGCTGGGAAGTAACTAACTATAAAGCAACCTTAAAAAGCAGTTCATTCCTTTTTAAAAGCTTAACCAAAGCAGAGCTCGAAGTTTATGGTTCTTTAATTATTGATAAAAATATTCAAAATAAATTTTTTGGCGATATAATATTAAAATCATCAAAAGAAAGCACAATACATTCTACTTCAAAATTAAACTCAGATATTATAATTGATGCCCAAAATGGTGCATATGGACTTGCCAAATCATTTAAAACTTCAGGAGATATACAACTAAAAGCAGGTTCTTTTAATACAAATAATTACGATATTGAGAGTAATGGATTCATTGGTTCAGGTTCAGAAAAAAGAGCGTTGAGTTTAGGAAGCTCCGAAATAACAGTTAGTAAATGGGATTTTGAAAATGCAGAAAACTTAACTTTTTTAGCAGATAATTCTAAGTTAGTTTTTGGCACTAAGAAGAACATTCATTTAGGTAATTTAAAGTATAATAATATTTCGTTTAATCTTAAAGGATCGTCAAAAGCTGGGGCTATACCTATTATTCAAAAACCTATACCTACCGATTCTGTTTCTTGTAATGGAGGCAGCGATGGTAATATATATATATATTTAACGGGAGCAACAGACGATCCTGTTACATATGAACTATACAAAGCGAGTAATTGGCCTGCAGGACCAACAGAAGTTAATGGTTCGGCAAGTAATGATACGATTATTTTTAGTGGATTAGAGGCAGACAATTATTATGTTTGGATTGAAGATAGTGATGGAGATCCTGATTTTGGAACGGTTTATGTTTATGAACCAGCTGTATTTAATGCCGGGGATATAACAATAACAAAAAATTTAACTTGTTTTGATGGTAGCGATGCAGAATTAACAGCAAATCCTACAGGAGGGACTCCTCCCTATACATACCAATGGCAGGTTGATGTGAGTGGAAGTTGGGTGGATATTACAGATAGTACTCGAAAATCATTAAGTGGTATCGGACAAGGAATATACCAGATAATTATTGACGATCAAAATAGTTGTGGGCCGTTATCAGCACAGAAAATTTTCACACGCCAATTTCAACCGGCTTTTATTCCCGATTCAATTTATATTAGTAGTATTACTTCAACAAACAGTTGTACTAATCCTGGAAATACTGGAACCATAACAATTAGTGCAACTGGAGGAACGGGAATTCAGGGTTATTATTTAATGTTGGGAGCAACAAGAATACCTGCAGGATTAGATACAGATGGTATTTTTACCGGACTTGCGCCCGGTACATATAAAACCTATGCTGTAGATAATAGCCTTTGTGAAAAACAAGGAACTGATGTTATAATAATAAATTTACCTAACCCAACAGCCGGTATCACGCCTGACCCGGCTACAGCCTGTGAAAATGAAGATTTAGTTATGAGCGGTAATCCGGCAGGAGGTTCAGGGACTTATGTAACGCATTTATGGACTGGCGCAGGGGCTGCATTTTTAGATGACCCTAATATTGAAAATCCTACATTTAATTGCCCGGCTGACGGTAGTTATGCTTTAACTTATACTGTA
>DAOVYZ010000255.1 GCA_030635365.1 Bacteroidales bacterium | reverse complement strand
TCCTCTGTATTATTCTTCAAATAGTCCATTAATCCTGCCCATCCAACAGAACCATGAGGTTCTAACAATAATTCATGCTTCTGATATGCTTCATGAATCATTTCTTTAGTTTGAGAATCATTGATACTTATAGCATATATATCGTTTTTGATTGCATTCATATCAGGAGTTTTATGAATCAAACCATTTTCATCCATAACACCGCCATATAGTGCAACTAAACGAGACATATTACTAGGATGACCAACATTCATAGC
Source organism: Bacteroidales bacterium (assembly GCA_030635365.1). Taxonomy (GTDB): domain Bacteria; phylum Bacteroidota; class Bacteroidia; order Bacteroidales; family UBA12077; genus UBA12077. The sequence continues at coordinate 5,428 of DAOVYZ010000255.1, read as the reverse complement.
ACTAGATAAACAATTTTTTGATGGTACAATTAGCTTATATCTATCAGTGTCCAGATAAATTGGAAATTCGTCGTTTTCGTTTGTTGAAACTACAAACTTTTTTACCGGAACTCCAATATTTTTAGCAAACAAGCCACCCATTAGGTCTCCAAAGTTACCGGAGGGCACTGAGAAGATTACAGGTTCGTTTTTACTAACATCGGCAAGTTTTAAGTATGCATAAGTATAATAAACCGATTGGGGCAAAAGACGACCAATATTAATTGAATTTGCCGATGATAAATTTAAATAGTCAAGCTCTCTATCAGCAAATGCTTCTTTAACCATTGCCTGACAGTCGTCAAACTTCCCATCCATAGCAATAATTTTAATATTCTTCTCCAGAGTAGTCATTTGTTTCCTTTGCCTGTCGGTAACTTCAGTTTCGGGAAATAATACAACAACCTTAATATTGTCCAAACCATAAAAAGCATTAGCAATAGCGCTTCCTGTATCGCCTGATGTTGCCGTAAGAATTAAAAGTTCTCTATTTTCTTTTGCAAGATAGTATTGCATTAATCGCCCCATCATTCGTCCTGCAAAATCTTTAAAAGATGCTGTAGGCCCCTGATCGAGTCTCATTACATATTTTTTATCATACACATGCTCAAGTGGTACATCAAAATCATATGCATCTTTTACAAGTTTTAATAACTCATCAGCAGAGATTTCATTTGATAAAAATTTATATAAAACTGCAAATGCTATTTCATAGTATGGTTTATCTTTTAATGCAACAAATTCTTCTTTTGTGAAGGAAGGTATTTCTTCCGGCATAAATAATCCTTTATCGGGCGCAATACCTTTTAAAAGTGCCTCTCCAAAACTAACATGTTCAGCTTTTAAGTTAGTCGAATAGTATTTTATTGTCTTTCCCATTCTTGTTATTATTTATATTTGATCTTTTATGCATTTGGCAAGTCTTTTAATAGCTTCTGTAAGTTCTTCTTGTGAACAAAAAGAGAAATTTAAACGCATATTATTTCGTGCATGATTCTCACCAAAGAATTGACTACCCGGAACAAATGCAACTTTATATTTAATTGCTTCAAAAAATAATTTATCTGTATCAATAGTATCAGGTAATGTTAACCATAAAAACAAACCACCTTCAGGCTTAGTCCATGTTATACCTGTATCTTCAGGAAAGTATACTTTAAGTGTATTCAAAAAACCATTCAGTTTTTCTCTATAATAACTAATTGATTTACTAATATGGCTGTCATAATTCATATCTTCAAGAAAGGCAGTGCAAAGATCCTGATTATATTTTGGGGTATTTAATATATTACCTTCTTTAATGTATGTCATTTTCTCGATTACTTCTTTGTTTCCAATATTAAAACCTACTCGCATACCGGGGCAGAAGATTTTAGAAAATGTATATAGTCCAATAACATTTTCACCTCCACGCTTTTGATCAATACTAAATATAGAAGGAATTGTTTCACCATAATATCTTAAATCCCTATATGGGCTATCTTCAATAATAGGAATATCATATTTATAACTCAGGTCCAAGAGAACTTCTCTTTTTTCAAGAGACATTGTAATTCCTGTCGGATTTTGAAAATCAGGTACAACGTACATAAATTTTGGCTTTTGCCCTATTTTTTGTAATGCTAAAATCTTTTCCTTAAACCCATTCACATCCGATCCATCTTCCTGAATATCAACTCCAACAAATATTGGCTTTTGCATTTGAAAGGCAACTATTGCCCCTGCAAAAGTAGGCCTGTCTAATAATACTATATCATCGGAGTTAAGAAAAAGCCTGCCGGTTATATCTAAACCATGTTGCCCTGAAGTAGTTACAAGTATATTTTCGGTATTTACATTTATATTGTCCCGTTTTAAATAGTTAATAATAGCTTCTATTAATGAAGGCTCACCAGGAATAGCAGAATATTGCATAATTTTATCAATATTGCTATTTAAGTATTTTTCGGAAGCTATTTTAAATTCTGATTTTTGGAATATTTCCGGTGAAGGTAAACCTCCGGCTAAAGATATAATTTCCGGGTCGGCAAGATATTTCAATGTTTTACCAATAGGATAACCTTCATAATCCTTTATATTGTCAGAATACCTGGAATACCAATTGTAATTCATAATTAAATATTTTAGAAAAAGACCCTGACTATAATAATATCAGGGTTATTTATAATATTAATAAGACATTTTACCAAAAACCGGTTTAATTCCTTTTTTCATCATTTTAATACCATCTCTTGATGCCTGTAGTGATTTATAGAATATTACATCACCTATTTTTTCAGATGCTTCATCTCTTTCTTCGTCTGAAAGGAAGTATGCAGCCATAGTATCCATTTCACGGGCAGTACCATCACTTTCATATTTATATGTCATATTAGTTCCATTTTCCAAAACATTGAAAGCATGATTAGTCCAATTGAAATTTGGCATGCCTAAATCAGGATTAATATAAATATGGGCGGCAAGGCTTATTCCTTTTATTCCACTTTCTTCCAGTTCCTTTGCACATTGTATAAACGTTTCGGCAGTTGTACCGTTTCCTATGTTTATTTCATAAATTGGTGAAGTATTATCATCACGGATATATTCACTAATAATATTCAATAACATTCTAAATTGCATTAAATTTTGAGTAGCAAGAAGCATTGAAACTTTAAAATTAAGATTTGGAATATTTCTACCAAAATAACATGCCACAATAATTGTACTCCAACTTGGATTCAAGAAAAAATCTGCTCCATTTTCTTTAGCAGCCCGAGCAATACCGTCAAGATAAAAAACATGATTATTATTGGCTACTTCAATTCCACCGAAATTTCCAAAGGGAGTGCCCTGATTTTTAAGAATAATACTTGAAAATCCATCTCCCAGAGAAACTCTGTCAAATTTTTCTCCTGTAACTTTTTCGAGTTCAACAAATCTGGATTCAGGATGAGGAATACCAATTAAATTAGTGCTACAAAATTTAGAAGTTTGCATTATATTCTCGGTCATTGCCAATGTTGCCATTAAATCACCACTATATACGTAATGGTCTGTCAAAGCAACAACAGAAATCATTTCGGCAGGAATAAAACATGGCTCATCATTAACAGAAGTTTCAGCCATTTTTTTCATGCTTTGATGTGTTACCCTGGCTCCTTGAAACCCGGAAACCTGACTTGTAGCAATTCCTTTGTTTGGATCATATGAAACATCCATTTTCTTTTCGTAGTCAGTAAATTTGGGAAACATTTTTACAAGTTTTTCTGCATCTTCTAACATTGATCCATAGCCCTTATTGGCAAGAATCTTTTTTCTTGTTTCGTAATTACGCATTTTAGCTATTGTTGAGTTAATATGCTTAGCACCTCCATGAAACTCAAGTAAAGCATCAATTGCTTTTAAATCGGAATTAGATAGTAGATTGTACTTCATGATTATAGTTTTATATTTTAAAATTAACTTTCTTTTTTCTATTTCTAAAAACTTAAAATCTCCATTAATCCATAATTACTGGTGTTAAGTCAAGCATGAATTAATCTATAAACCTGTCAGGATTTTGAATCCTCAGGTTTTGAAAACAGAAAGTCACGACATTTTGTAATTGACATAACACTAGAATAGAACTTGTATTAAAAAATAGATTAAGCAAAATTAATATATGTATACCATATTTTAAATTATGGTTTATATAAATTGCATATTGGACATATTTAGTAAATGTATATACTTTTTTATAGTATATTTGGAAATTTACAAACTACAACATTGAGTATTTTAGATATGAAGGTTAATAAATTTGAATTGGACCAAACGGATCGGACAATTTTGAACATGCTAATTAAGGATGCCAAAACGCAATATATAAAGATTGCAAAAAAGTGTAATATGACCAGTGCCGCCATTTATAAACGCATTCGTAATTTAAAAAGTGCAGGAATAATAAAAGGGTCCGAAATAAAAATAGATTCAAAAAATATCGGGTATCCAACATTGGCATTCATTGGATTACAAATTGACCTGATCAGTACTACAACCCATATTGATGTTTTCAATAAAATAAAAGATGTGCTTGAAATTACTGAATGCTATGATATTACCGGTAAATACTCTTTGTTTGTAAAAGTTTATGCCAATAGCAACGAACATTTGAAAACAATAATAGTAGAAAAAATACAATCTATTAAGGAAGTTACAGCAACTGAAACATTTATTTGCCTGGAAGAAGGTTTTATAAGGCAATTGCCATTTTAAATTATTTAAACAAAAAAAAGTATTGATTTCTTTGCTTGTAACATCTATTTTGATTGGTGCTAATTGGGGTATTTTTATTTATGCTGTTAATTCTGATCATGTTCTTGAAACCAGTATGGGTTATTATATTAATCCATTAATTAGTATTTTTCTTGGAATGGTATTTTTTGAATCCCGTAAAAATAATTGCTATAGCATTAGCTACATGCAGTGTTTTATATATGACATATGACTATGGAAGATTTCCGTGGATTGCATTAGTACTGGCAAGCTTTTTTGGACTATATGGACTATTAAAAAGGTAACACCTGTTGACGGAATAATTAAGGGAACAGGTTATATTTTTAGTTTCTCAATAAAAACAGACTCGTTTCTGATTTTTACAGGAGTAATTTCAGTACTACCTTTGTTTTGGTTTGCAATGGGTGCCCGTCGCATTCCCTTATCAAGCATTGGTTTTTTACAGTACATAGCACCAAGTATAATGCTGTTATTGGGTATTTTTATTTTTAATGAGGCCTTTACAAAAACTCATGCAGTAAGTTTTGCATGTATATGGTGCGGTTTAATTCTTTATTCTATTTCGTTGGTTAGGGATAATAGTGCAGGTTAATATTTTATTGTGTAAAGATTTTTACATTGTATCATATCTATGTACAAACTGGTATAAGGACTTAAGAAGTTGCATTTTTGTTTTTGTTAAGCTATTTAGTATTACTAATCAATTACTTACATAAAGCACCTTGCAATTAAATAAATAGAAAAAGAAATTCGGTAAACATGGGAATTGAATTGATTTTTAGCTAAATTTGATTTAATAATTTTGGTTTTGATAACATGGAAGTTAGCCTATTTAATTCAAAATACTTTTGTTTGCAAGATAGATATACTATTCACAGGGTGATGGATTATTTCAAATTATTTTAGTAATGGAAAATCAAGATTCAATTGGAAATCAATTTCTTTTAAAAGTTCATCAGGGTATAGATGATAATCTTGACAACGAGAATTTTTCAGTAGAGGAACTTGCTCAAAATGTTGGTTTAAGCCGATCGATGTTACATAGAAAACTCATAAAGCTTATCGGCAAATCTGCCAGCGACTTAATTACAGAAAAAAGATTAAATCGTGCAAAAGAACTTCTCGAAAAGGATAC
>DAOVYZ010000283.1 GCA_030635365.1 Bacteroidales bacterium | reverse complement strand
TTGTCAGGATATTCTTCTTCCATAGTTAATACACTTCCTATCCCTGTTACTAAAAAGTCAACTACAAAATCTTTAATAGCTGAATATTTTAATGTACATACTGTTGATTTGTTGATGCTTAATTTATTCTTTAAAAGTAAAAATTCTTTTTCTGTAGCCGAAATAACTAATATTTTCACAGTATTTAGTACTTTTGTTTCCTCAAATATATTGTTTTTAATTCAAAATTGTTGTTAATTTATAAACAATATTAATGATTTATAAATCAGCAGTTTAATTAAAATCTATTATGATTTACGTTACCCGGAGAGAACGTTTTTGTGCTGCTCATCGTTTAGTAAGAGACGAATGGAGTGAGGAAAAAAATGACGAGGTTTTTGGAAAGTGCTCTAACCCAAACTGGCATGGGCATAATTATGTTCTTTTTGTTACAGTAAAAGGAAATCAGAACCCTGAAACAGGTTTTATTGTTAACATTAAGCATCTAAGTAAAATCATAAAAGAAAAAGTAATTACTAAACTTGATCATAAAAATATTAACCTTGAAGTTGATTTTATGCAAGGTAAAATGGCATCAACAGAAAATATAGTAATTGGAATATGGGAAGAACTTGAACCGGTTATTAATGCTTTAGGAATTCAACTCCATTGTATTAAGGTTCAAGAAACTGAAAATAATTTTGTAGAATATTACGGAAACTAAGTTTATTATGGAAATTATTAATAATGGAGTAAAGACTTTTGAAGATAGCGGATACTCAAGGATTGATAAATGGGATAAAGAAAAAACGGAAAAATTAGCTGAACATTATAAAGCAATTTTAGACCTAATAGGCGAAGACTCTGAACGAGAAGGTTTATTAGATACCCCAATACGTGTTGCTAAAGCCATTCAATTTTTAACAAAAGGATATAATATAGAACCTCAGGATTTATTAAAAAAAGCCATTTTCAAAGAAGATTATAAACAAATGGTAATTGTTAAAGATATTGAGCTGTATTCTATGTGCGAACACCATATGATTCCTTTTTATGGAAAAGCCCATGTAGCCTACATTCCAAATGAATATATTACCGGTTTAAGTAAAATTGCCCATGCAGTAGAAGCATATGCAAGACGTTTACAGATACAAGAAAGACTTACGATGCAAATTCGTGATTGTATTCAGGATACATTAAATCCTTTAGGCGTTGCAGTTGTAATTGAAGCATCTCATATGTGCATGCAAATGCGTGGTGTGCAGAAACAAAATTCTGTAACAACTACTTCGGCGTTTACCGGGGCTTTTTTACGCGATACCAAAACCCGCGAAGAGTTTATTCATTTAATAGCTTCAAAATTAAGCTAAACAATTATATTGGATTTTCGATAGAACGACATTATTAATTTATTTTGATTCATGAAGAGTAATTTCTTAATTTTGTCCGCTGTTAAAATAATTTCATTTATGAAATTAAGTATTAACCAAATTTAAATTTATGAAAGCATACGTATTCCCAGGCCAGGGAGCGCAATTTGTTGGCATGGGTAAAGATCTTTATGAAAATTATCCGCTAGCTAAAGAGTTATTTGAAAAAGCAAATGAAATACTAGGCTTTAGAATTACCGATTTAATGTTTGAAGGTACTGAAGATGATTTAAAACAAACAAAAGTTACTCAACCAGCTATCTTTTTACATTCAGTAATTTTAGCTAAAACTTTAGATAATTTCAAACCGGATATGGTTGCCGGCCACTCTTTAGGAGAGTTTTCTGCACTTGTAGCAAATGGAGCGTTATCTTTTGAAGATGGCTTAACTTTAGTATACAAACGTGCAATGGCAATGCAAAAAGCATGTGAAGCCGAACCATCAACAATGGCTGCAATTATAGGATTAGATGATAATATTGTTGAAGAAGTTTGCTCCAGTATTGATGAAGTTGTAGTTCCTGCAAATTATAATTGCCCGGGACAGCTGGTTATTTCCGGATCAATGAAAGGAATTGAAGTAGCTTGTAAAAAACTTACTGAAGCCGGTGCCAAAAGAGCTTTACCATTGAAAGTTGGTGGAGCATTCCATTCTCCATTAATGGAACCTGCAAGAGTTGAATTAGCTGAAGCTATTAACTCCACCAGTTTTAATACTCCTATTTGCCCGGTTTATCAAAATGCAGATGCAAAACCTTATACAAATCCTGATCAAATTAAAGAAAACTTAATTAAGCAATTAACCTCACCGGTAAAATGGACTTATATTATGCAAAATATGATTGCAGATAAAATGAGTTCATATACTGAGGTTGGACCGGGAACGGTTCTTCAAGGTTTACTAAAGAAAATTGACAGGCAAATAGCTACGCAAAGTGCATAATTTATAATTACATAAATTCAACAGTTCGTTACTTTTTTTATAATTGCCTGTAGATAAAAACCTTTGCCAGAGTTTGTGTGATTTTGTTATATAGCACTTAATCAGGCTGTTAAATCTTATTGGATTTCAACTTTGGCAAAGTTTAACGAACCATTGTAAATTAAAAAGATACATTTACCATATACGTTTTCACTTTCTGCACTGTCAATCCTTAAACTTCAGATTTACATTTTGTTTTGTCTCTTCATGCAGACTTAAAGGTACTGGCGATACTTTAACCAGATCCTGTAATATTTTCTTTTGATTTTCTGTTAAATCACACATGGTAAAATCATACTCAATTTTAACCTCAGACACCCTGCGTGGATCATTAGACATTATTTTCCAGGTTTTGCCAGTTGCTCCGTCAATACTAAAACCATTAGCTTCTGCCTTAATACCCAGAATAGTTAAAATACAACTTGATAATGATGTAGCTAATAAATCGGTCGGTGAAAAAGCTTCTCCCTTACCTTGATTATCAACAGGTGCATCTGTTATCAGTTTATTACCAGACTGAACATGAACAGCCTCAGTTCTCAACTGTCCTGTATAGATTGTACGTATTGTTTCTTTTGTTTCCATAACTACTAATTTAAATCATTCTTCAGATATTCCTTAATTCCCACTATAAAATCCTGCATCAAACATCTCAATTAATAGCTGAACGTCTAAAACTGTTTCTTCTGCTTGCTCTAAACGATATTGTATTAATTTCTCCTTATCATCTCTTTCCATAGTTATGCGTATATTCCGGATTTTAGAGCATTTACAAAAACAGGTTGCCTGCCACGAATAGAATTTAACTCCCCTGATGATATTATGTGAACATCTAACAAGATATTATATTTTAAATCAATATCATAACACAAATCTAAAATATGGTTTTCATCCTTACCAGAAAAATTATTATTTAATACAATCAAAATATCGTAATCTGAGAACTCCTGAGAATCACTTCGTATTTGTGAACCAAATAAAATAACATCCCTTACAGAATCACCATAGTTCTTTATCAAATGATTTTTTAATTCAACCAATATTGCAATGTTACTAACCATTACTGTGATTTTTTATAAAGGTACAAAAAATGTATAAAATCAAAATCTAATTACTTTAGCTTTCTTTTAGCAATAATTACATAATTAAAGCTATTATCAAACTTTTGAAGTATGCCCACATCCCGAACAGTCTACTAATCCGGTAATCTTATCTAATTTCTGTCGGCACTTAATTTCCTCATGTTTAGCACAAGACAACCCTAGTTTACGCATATCCTTATTTTTTCCAATCGAAGATTGAGGAAATTTTTTATTTTTTCTAAAAAAAATATTAAATCCCAAAGCAATAAATACAATTGCCATTAAACCTATAACTAAAAGAAGAATTTCTATAAACATTAATTAAACTTTGTTGTTATATCATTCGAATGCAAAGATAGATATTTAAAAGATTATTAACCGGTATAAAGCTTCACATTGATAGATTAAGTTAATAATTTAATAATATTCAAACAATTAGTTTTTTGACAAACATTGTATATTATGAGTACAAAAAACCTGGAAACAAAAAGTACAACTATAAAGAATAATCCTGTTTATGATAAACAAGATGTATTAAGTGATTATAAACTGGCTTATTTAAGTCGGCAAATAAGTTTAATGGGCCGAAAGGAAGTTTTAACAGGTAAAGCAAAGTTTGGAATTTTTGGCGATGGAAAAGAAATAGCCCAGATTGCCATGGCTAAAAATTTCAGGAATGGCGACTGGCGTTCCGGTTATTACCGTGATCAAACCTTTATGATGGCAGCAGGATTATTTACTGCGGAAGAATTTTTTGCTCAACTTTATGGGGAAACGGATATTAATTTAAATCCCGGGAATGGTGGGCGTTCATTTAACAATCATTTTTCAACCAGAAGTTTAAACCCGGATGGTAGTTGGAGAGAAATAAGTAAACAAAAAAATTCATCTGCTGACATTTCCCCTACTGCAGGACAAATGGTTCGTTGGGTTGGATTGGCTTATGCCTCAAAATTATTCAGGAATATTAAAGGCCTGCATCAATTTAAAACCTTATCTGATAAAGGTAACGAGGTGGCTTTTGGTATGATTGGTGACGCCAGTACATCAGAAGGGCAATTCTGGGAATCAATAAATGCAGTTGGTGTACTTCAGGTTCCGGCAATAATGGCTATTTGGGACGATGGATATGGAATTTCTGTTCCTAAGAAATACCAAACCACAAAAAGCAGTATTTCCGAATTATTGCAAGGCTTTGAAAGAACCAAGGATAAACCCGGTATTGTAATATACAATGGGAAAGGATGGGATTATCCGGGATTATTGAAAATATTTAAAGAGGGTACTGAACTTTCCCGAAAGGAGCATATTCCTGTTGTCTTTCATATTGAAGAAGTAACACAACCTCAAGGGCATTCTACTTCCGGATCACATGAACGTTATAAGCCTGAAGAAAGATTAAACTGGGAAAAAGAATACGATGGAATTAGTAGAATGCGTAATTGGATTATTTCAGAAAAACTAGCTACAAATAGTGAATTGTCAAAACTTGAGGAAGATACTTTAAATGAAGCTAAAGAGGCTAAAAAAGCAGCTTGGAGAAAGTTTAAAGATCCTGTAAAAGAAGAAAGAGAGAAGTTAATTGAAATTATTGACAATCGCTCATGTATGTGTAAACGAGAGGGATACGACAAAGTTGGCACAATTACCAGCGAATTGAAAAAGATTGTAAATCCTATTCGAAAAGATAACTTTAGTGCCGCTAAAAAAATATTACGAAACGTTTGTGCTGATTGTAATATTCGCGGGAAATTACAAAAAGATTTATCGAATTGGTTA
>DAOVYZ010000406.1 GCA_030635365.1 Bacteroidales bacterium | reverse complement strand
GGCGAAAACCCGCACTATCTCTATGCAAAAACCGTTACCCACAATTAAAAAAATTGGAAATAGCTTGATAAGCCTGAATAATTGTACTAACTTTGTAATTACATTTATAAGTTAATATTATGGATATTTCAATTATTCCAATAGGCAATTCAAAAGGTATAAGATTAAGCAAAACGTTGCTTGATAAGTACAACATTAAAGATAAAGTTGAACTTATACTTGAGAAAGGTTATATCATATTGAAACCAAAGGCAGAACCTCGAAAAGGTTGGGAAAAGGCATTTAAGAAAATGCATGAGAATGGTGATGATAAGCCATTAATGAATGACGTTTTTGAAGACGAAAATTTTGAAGAATGGCAATAAATCAGTATGACATAGTTTTAGTTAATCTTGACCCGACAGTTGGGAGTGAGATTAAGAAGATTCGTCCTTGTGTAGTAATATCTCCTAACGAGATGAATAAGTATCTTAATACAGTTGTAATTGTTCCAATGACAAGTCAATCAAAGAAATATCCAACCAGAGTTCCTGTAAAACATGACAGTAAGAAAGGTTGGGTTGTATTAGATCAAATAAGGACAATTGATAAGCAAAGAATCATTAAAACTCTTGATAATTTAACTGGAAAGGAAATCGAAGAAGTTAAAATGATACTTAAGGAAACTTATATCGACTAATTTGTTATACAGTGATAGTATAATCTTATGGCAACCTCTAATAATTACTTTTTATTACAAAACCAATTATTTTAGAGGTTACCTTATTTCAGTATTTCATTGACATATTCTTCAATATTTTCATTTACCCCAACTTTTATTCCTTTTATACCGGCACTTTCAGCTGCTTCAACATCCCGCATTTTATCACCTATCATATATGATTTATTGGGGTCAATATTGTAACATGCAATTGCTTTTTGAATTAACAACGGGCTAGGTTTCCTGCAAATACAATTTTCAATATCGCCATGATGAGGGCAATAATATATTGCTGTTAAACTAATACCTTCCTTTTTTAATTCTGAAATTAAAAATTGATGAATCTTTTCAACATCTTCTTTTGTATATAGTTTCTTTGCAATTCCTCCCTGGTTAGTTATAACAATTAAAAGATACCCCTCGTTGTATAATTTTTTTAATGATGTTATTACTCCGTCATTAATTACAAACTCTTCTAAAAGATAGGTGTACCTGTCGGGATCGTAATTTATAACACCATCTCTATCTAAAAAAACAGCTTTGTTCATTTGTTAAAAATTAAAAAGTTGACTAAGAAATACATTTATCAGTTTTGGGTCTAATAATAATGGAAAAAGGAAGCCAAATACAGCACCAATAAAGTGTGCATCATGATTTATATTATCGCTATCTCTTTTACTCATATATTGTGAGTAAGCTAAATACAATACTCCAAAAACAATTCCCGGAATCGGAATAACAGCATAAAAATATAATTTGGCTAATGGTTGAAAAAAGATACTGGCAAAAACCACTGCTGATACTGCACCCGAAGCCCCAACCGAATTATACCAATAGTTATCTTTATGTTTTTTTATAGTTGTTATTGTAGCCAGGATCATGCCTATAAAATACAATAGTAAAAAAGATAATATCGGAGAATTAATTATTCCTTGTGCTGCTAATTGTTTAAATATATTCTCAATTGAACTTCCAAAAGAGAATAATACAAACATGTTAACAAATAGATGTACCCAATCTGCATGTAAAAAACCATGAGTAATTATTCTGTACCATTGTTTTTTATGGTATACTGCATATGGATTTAATTGTAATTTGTCAAATAATTCTTTTCTATTAAATGCACTAATAGATATTAAGCATGTTATAACGATAATAATAATAGTCATTTCAAATTTTTTAATGAAGTATTTTATAAACTAACTCTTTTAATAACTCCCCATGCGAAGTACTAACATTTTTGTACCCTTTTGATTTAAGGTCATATTCTCTTAACAGGCTAATTATCTCAACAGTTTTTTTTGGATTATATTGTTTTGCTGCTTTTTCATAGTCACCAATAAAGTATGGATTAACTTTTAATGTTGCAGCAATATTCCTTCTGTCCCTTTTATCTTTTATAAAGTGGTATGCCAGAACTTTACTATAAAAATGATATAATGTTGAAATGGTTAAAGTAAATGGATTATCTTTTGGATTATGACTAAAGTAATTTACTATGCGGTTGGCTTTTAGTATATTTTTTTGTGTAAGTGCTTTATGTAATTCAAAGTTATTATAGTCTTTGCTTATACCTATGTTTCTTTCTATATGAGATGTTGTGATATTAGGTTTACCATCAGGTAAGGTAATGATTAATTTGTCCAGTTCATTAGCAATTTTACTTAAATCGTTTCCTAAATATTCATTAAGTAGTGCCCCAGCACCAGGGTCAATTGTTTTGTTTTTATTTTTTAAATAAGTATTAATCCAGCCCGGAATCTCATTATCATAAAGCTTCTTTGATTCGAACAAAATTCCTTTTTCACTTATTACTTTATAAAGTTTCTTGCGTTTGTCGAGAGTTTTATATTTATAATTTATTACCAGAAGAGTTGAATTCAAAGGTTTTTCTGCATAGTGAATCAGGTCTTCTATTTTTTTAATATTTTGTGCTTCTTTAATAATAACAACCTGATGGTTAGCCATCATAGGAAATCTTTTTGCAGTATTAATTACTGTGTGAATTTCAGTTTCTTTCCCATATAAAATGGTTTGGTTAAATGATTTTTCTGCATCTGTTAATACATTATCACTAATATATTTTGTTATTAGGTCAATAAAATATGGCTCCTCGCCAGATAGAAAGTAAATTGGTTTGTAAATTTTATTTTTAAGGTCGGAGAGTATTTGTTCAAAAGTCATGTTATACTTAAATTTAGAAACGCAAATGTTTTACAGATTCTTTGTTATGTTTAATTTCCTGTAGGGCATCAATACCAATTTTTACATGATCGTCTACATATTTTTCGGTTACTAATTTATCACTTTTTGTTGTTTTTACACCTGTTGATATCATAGGCTGGTCAGTAACGAGCAGGATTGCCCCCGTAGGTATTTCATTAGCAAATCCTACGACAAAAATTGTGGCTGTTTCCATATCAATTGCCATTGACCTTGTTTTTTGCAGATATTTCTTAAAGCGTTCGTCATACTCCCAAACTCTTTTGTTAGTTGTAAAAACGGTTCCGGTAAAATAATCGCGCTCAAATTTTCGAATTGCTGTGGATCCTGCCATTTGTAGTTTAAATGCCGGGAGTGCAGGAATTTCGGGAGGTAAATAATCATCAGAAGTTCCCTCGCTTCTGATTGCTGCTATAGGAATAATAAAATCACCTAATTGATTTTTCCTTTTTAACCCACCACATTTACCTAAAAAAAGTGCAGCCTTAGGTTTTATAGCACTAATAAGGTCCATTATTGTTGCTGCATTTGCACTTCCCATTCCAAAATCTATCATTGTTATTCCATCAGCTGTAGCACAAGGCATATTGGCATCAGGATCAATAATTTCAACATTGTTCCACGTAGCAAATAATTCAAGATAATGAGAGAAATTTGTTAAAAGAACATATTCTCCAAACTTATCTAAGGAGCAACCTGTATAGCGAGGCAACCAGTCTTTTACAATTTCATCTTTTGTTTTCATTTATATGGTAATTAATCTTTTTTCTTTCCTATTTTTACATCCTCATTATCATGTATAATATGGAGAGGTTAAATTTACCAACTTATTCATTCAATATAAAATTAATAGATCAAAGAAAATATATTTTTGATTCTATCCGAAAGAAATTTGTAGTGCTAACGCCAGAAGAATGGGTGAGGCAGAATTTTATACGCTTTTTAATTGATGATAAAAAATATCCAGCCTCTCTAATTGCTGTTGAAATG
>DAOVYZ010000230.1 GCA_030635365.1 Bacteroidales bacterium | reverse complement strand
TTTTTTCTTTTTCTTTTCTTGCAAGGCTTTCGACCTTTTTGTTTTTATATTCTTTTAGTTGTTCTACATCATATTGAAGGTTTTTCTGCGTCTCTACTATTTTATTCGCTTGTTTCTTCCTGTATTGTGTATATTGCTGAAGATATTTCATCCTTCGATAAGATTGATTGAAATCTTCTGCGGAAAGAATAAACATTAATCTATCATAATTATTTCTGTTTTTATATGCAAAATATATCATTTTTGCATATTCTTCCTTTAATTTTTTCAATTCATTCTCATAACGGTTTATATCGTTTTCTTTCTCAGTAATATCTTTCTCCAGTAAGTCAACCTCTTCCGATATTTCACCTATCAATTTTTCTCTTAAAGAAATCCGTTTCTTTATTATTAAGAGCCTGTTTAAACCTGCTGTTTTTGTCTTTTGTGTTTTTTCCAGTAGTTCGTTTGTAACTTTTATATCTTCTTCAGTTTTCAACTTTCTATTCTGCAATTCTTCTCTGGATTGCGAATACAACACCCACGTTGATATTAGGATTATTCCCAATATTAAAATTACCTTATTTACAAATCTTATAATATCTCTCATTCCTAATTATTAGCTCAGAACAGATTTAAACTAACAGTTTTATTTAATAGATCCCTTTTTTATTTTTTTTGCTAGTTCTTCACTTTTATTTCCTATTTCCACCGAAAGCTGCCACATTTTAATAGCTTCTTTTTTATTTCCTACCATATATTGAATGTCTCCGTAATGCTCAACGATTACCGGACTTGAATTGCCTCCATTTTCATACGCCAATTTAATATAAATTAAAGCATCATTATATTTTCTGAGTTTGAATAAAATCCAAGCATATGTGTCTAAATAGGTGCTATTAGCAGGCTCAACCCTAATTGTCTTTTTGCTTATGCTTTCTGCATATTCAAGTTTTTCTTCACGTAATGACAAATAATAGCTATAATTATTAATTACATATAAGTTTTCCGGTTCGCTTTTTAATACCAGATCAAAATAGTAATCAGATTTCTTATAATCATCCTTTTGATAATATGCTTCTCCCAAATAAGTGTAAAAATCTAATTCCAATTCCTTGTTATTATTTATATTTTTTAATCCCTCTTTTAATATGTCTATTCCCTCATCAATCTTTTTTTGTTGTGTTGCTGATATTCCTCTATAAAGGTAAAATATTGTGTGTTCAGGAAAACTGTCAATTGCTGTTTTTGATTTTTCATATAACTTTTCATAATTTGAATTAAAACTGTAAATTGAAAGCAACTGCTCCCACAAAACGACATTTCCTTCAAAATTTTCTAATATATACTCTATTTCAGCTCTAGCTTCTTCGAAAAGGTTCATTTTTATTAAATAATCCGCATATAGTGTATAGCCATCCTTTTCTTTAGGATACAGCTCTTTTAACAAAGTTATATGTTCTTTTAATTCCTGATTACATATACTAAATTCGCTTTGATTATTTAACATCGATACTATTATAAGTACTTTGTGATTATAATCTATTTCCTTATTTCCTATCACCTTCTTTAATACTTTGAAAGTGTTTTCGTAATCCATTTTTTTTCTATAAAAATCAATAACAGAAAGTTGCCCAATAGTACTTGTACTGTCAATGTCAAATAATTTTCTGTAATTTTCTTCGGCTTTAGTAAACAAATTATCATTAGTATACATTTCTGCAATTATTCCATAATATCTCGCCTCATTTGGATAATGCTTTATTAGTTTTTTTATTTCTTCGTAAGCTTTTGTTTTGTTCCCTATTTGTAAATAAAGTTGTTGCTTGGTAATAGATAGATTTTCATTAACCCCAACTCTGGCTTCCAGTTCATTATAAATCTCTACCGCTTTTTTGAAGTTTTTTACATGTGTATAAAGTGTTGCTAACTTATATTTTATATCCAGATCATTTTTATATTTTCTGTATAATCCCTCATAAACATCAACAGCTTTTTGATTATCATTTGTAACTATATATAACCTCGCCAGATCTATTTGATACCATTTGTTTTCCGAGTTGCTTTTTATAGCACTTTCAGCATATTTAATAGCAACTCCATAATTTTTTGAAATTTTATTTATTTTTGAAATTTCTGACATTGCCGCTGCGCTTTCCGGGTAAATCTCCAAACATTGATAATATAGTGCTAATGCACCATTTATGTCTCCCAGTAATTTTTTCCTGTTGGCTTCTAAGAAAACGTAATAGTATTTTTGCTTATTATCTTCATTGAGCTCTTTATTTATAGTTGTTTCCGCCTTAGTTATTTCCTTTTTCCCTGTGCATGCAGTAATAAATAGGATAGTAATTACAATTAATCCATATACCCTCATATCTTCTTCTATTTGTTACAAATATTTTATAAAACTAACACAAAAACATATGTTAAGTTTACAAGTTACTAATTTTAACAATATTTAACCCACATTATGCATTAGGATTTCAATTGTTCCTTTAAAGTGCTATTAAACCAAAAATATTCCTAATGCATATCATTAAAAAAAGTGGGCTGAACCCGAAGAGTTAGCATTAATAACTTTGTTATTAGTCAATTATCCTTCATCTGGTTTTAATTTTTCAATCTAATTGCATAGTTTGGGTTTAAGAAATCTATTTTACACCAGTACTTCCAAATCCTCCTGCACCTCGATCCGTTTCATTTAAAACTTCCACCTGTATTAAGTCTGCCTGTTCATGTTTTGCTATTACCATTTGACAAATTCTTTCACCATCCTCAATTATAACTTCCTCATTTGAAAGGTTTATTAAAATAACTCCTATTTCTCCGCGATAGTCTGCATCTATTGTCCCTGGTGTATTTAATACAGAAAGTCCTTTTTTTAAAGCCAGTCCGCTTCTTGGCCTAATTTGTGCCTCATAACCTACAGGAAGTTCTATATATAATCCTGTTGGGATTAATGTTCGCTCTAATGGTTTTAATGTTTTTGGCCCTTCTAAATTTGCTCTTAAATCCATTCCTGCAGAATGATTAGTACTATAACCCGGTACCGGGTTTTTTGATTTGTTTACAATATTAATTTTCATTCGTTAAATGTTTTTTTTCTTTTAAATATACAATAGTTATAAATCCTAATATCATAATTGTACTAATTGCATAATAAATAACCTGATTATCTATTTTAATGATTTTTGTAAATCCATATAAAACAAATGCTATTATAAAATAAAATGCTATTTTCTTAAAGTTATACGGTATCAAAAAGTGCTTTCTGCTTAAATAATACGAAACTACTAACATAGTACTGTAACTTAATAAACTTGCAAATGCTGATCCTAAATAACCAATTCGTGGTAATAAAATAATATTTAATATCACTGTAATTATTGCCCCAATACCGGCTATTAATATACCATAGTATGTTTTGTCCGTTATCTTATACCATATTGATAAACTAATTAATATACCGAAAATCAATTTAGCAATCAATAAAATAGGAACCACATACAACCCTTCCCTGAACTCTTCTGCTATAAAATACTTTAAAATATCTATGTAAAACATTACTCCTAAAAAAATAATCAATCCAAAAATGATAAAATAATTCATTACATCGGCATAGAGTTTTTTTGCATGTAATTTTTCTGAATTTTTAAAGAAAAATGGCTCTGCTGCGTACCGGAACATTTGTATAAACAATACCATTAATACCGATAGCTTAAAGTTTGCACCATAAATTCCCAATTGCTCCATAGGGTTTGGGTCATTTATCAATTTTGGTATTAACAACTTGTCAATGTTATCATTTAACATTCCCGCTAAACCAATTAATAAAATAGGAAACGAATATTTCAATAGCCTTTTTAATAAACTAAAGCAAAACTCAGGCTTTACTTTAATAATTTCAGGTAATAAAATTATGAACATTACCGCACTGCTTACCAAATTAGCAATAAGAACAAACTCTAATACCAATTCCGGATTATAAATTCTTGCTATGAACCCTGTATTCCCAGCCTCTGATAATTTTCTACACAATAGTAAATAAAACAGATTTAATGCTATGTTTACAAAGATACCTGCCAGCTTAACAAACATAAATTTAATGGGGCGTTCATCAATTCGTAGTTTAGCAAAAGGTATAGCATTTAGAACATCAAAAGCTATTATAAAAATAAAAAATATAACAATTTTATAATTATTTACTTCGAAATAACCCTGCCATAAATTTTTTAGAACAATCGATAAAACAATGAAAATCGTTGTTGTTAAAAAAATAGAATATAAACTGGTTCCAAGAACCTTATTATAATTTTCTTCTTTCTTACTTGCAAAACGAAAAAATCCCGTTTCTAAACCATAGGTTAACAAAACCAATAAAATAGCAGTACTGCTATATATAAATGTTAATTTACCATAAAAAAACTTACCTAAAACCAATGTGTGCAATGGAACTAATAAATAATTTAAAAACCGTCCAAGCATGTTGCTTAAACCATATATAACCGTTTGTCCAGCAAGTTTTTTAATCTGATTCAACTCTGAAAAATATTTATATTATTTATACAAAATAAAACTTCTTATTCTTATTATCATAATAATTATAATCATAGATATTAACACTATTTAAAGTTATTAGCATCAATTGCTATTTGATAATAATTGACAATCTGTTTTAATTAATTGTTATTTGTTTCTATTTTTGTTGTTCAAATCAAATTCTTTGTTGCCATGAAAAAATTTGCTTTATTATCAATATTATTTTCTTTGTTTGTAATTTCTTGCCAACCTGATCAACCCAAAAAGAAAGATCAACTCTACAAAATTGAAACCGAATATGGAGATATGGTTTTTAAACTTTATAATGAAACGCCGTTGCATAAAGCAAACTTTGAAAAACTTGTTGAGCAGAACTATTTTGATGACCTGTTGTTTCATAGAGTTATCAATGAGTTCATGATTCAGGGCGGTGATCCTACTTCCAAAAATGCAGAACCCAGAAAGATGTTAGGTGAAGGTGGTCCCGGATATACTATCCCGGCTGAATTCATTGATACTATTTTTCACAAAAAAGGTGTTATTGCAGCTGCCAGGGAAGGCGATGATACTAATCCGGAAATGCGTTCAGCAGGCTCTCAATTTTATATTGTACAGGGCAAAGTTTTTAACGACACAGATATTAAAAAAGTTGAAGATAGAATTAACCTTTCAAGGCTTAATAAATTAGTAACTCATTATATCAAAGAAGCTAAAAAAGAAGCTTACAATACTGGAGGAACGATTGACTATCAGGTTATACTTCCAGAAGCACGCAAAAAAGCAAAAGAAGAATTTGAATTGCAAGAGACTTATAAAATTCCTGAAAATAAATTAAAAATATACAAAACTATAGGAGGAACACCTCATTTAGATAATGCTTATACTGTTTTTGGTGAAGTAGTAAAAGGGCTAGAAGTCCTAGATATAATAGCTGCTATAGAAACAGATAAAAATAACAGACCTCTTAAGGATGTTAAAATGAAAATCAAAAAGCTATAATAATTTATAATTATCATGACAGATAAGATTAATCAGTATTTAAAAGAAACAAAAGAATTTGTTGCATCCACTATTGATGAAATTGAAACATTTCGTATTAAATATCTGGGTAAAAAAGGAATAGTTAATGCCCTTTTTGAAGATTTCAAAAATGTTCCACGTGAAAACAAAAAGGATGTTGGACAAAAATTAAATGAACTAAAAGTAACGATTCAAGAAAAAATTACCTTCTTTAAAAAAAATCTTGAAGACAAAAGTGATAATAATTCAAGTAATGATATGAGTTTGCCCGGCGATTTTATTAAAATAGGAGCACGCCATCCCATATCAATAGTTAGAAATGAAATAATCGATATTTTTAAACGACTTGGTTTTACTATTTCCGAAGGGCCAGAAATTGAAAACGACTGGCATGTATTCTCAGCACTAAATTTCCCTGAAGAACATCCGGCACGAGATATGCAAGACACATTTTTTATAGAAAAAAATCCCGATATATTATTAAGAACACATACTTCTTCCGTTCAGGTTAGAGTGATGGAAAATTCACAGCCTCCTATA
>DAOVYZ010000489.1 GCA_030635365.1 Bacteroidales bacterium | reverse complement strand
AGAAATGGTTGGAGGTGAGCTCTGTTTCAAATTTTGAGTCTTATCAGGCAAATAGGTTAAGGCTTAGATATAGGGAAGATGGAGATAAAAAACCAAAGTTAGCACATACATTAAATGGAAGTGCATTAGCGCTACCAAGAATAGTGGCTGCATTACTTGAAAACAATCAAACAGAAAAAGGTATAGTTATTCCTGAAGTATTAAGGGCTTATACCGGATTTGATTTGATTGAGTAGAAACAAGTTCTGTATAGAGTTCTCATTTAAAAACTTTTTAAAGTAGGGCATGAAACAATTGATAGTATTTATAATCTTTTTATTTGTGGTTTTTGCAAATTGCAAAAACAAAGAAGTTATTGATACTACAAAGGTCAATAGTTTATTGCTGACAACGGATAGTTTGTATAAGAAAATTACGAATGTATCCGAAGAGTGCTTAAATACATTATATAAAATTACAGAAGATAGTTTATTGGCAGATTCATTATCAAAAATAGCTGCTTATCCTGATACTATTGTATTTTATCAATTTTTATCTTTGAATATAACTGACATTAATGAAACATATTACTTGTCTCAAAGAGAAATAATTTTTACTCAGGATCAATTAATTGCTTTAAAACAGGAAGCTATTGAAAATGAAATTGACGATTCTTCTTTTTTAATGTCTCTTGAAAAAGAAAAAGAGATTATTAAACTTTTACGGGAAAGAATAGATACTAATATTGTTTTTATAAAAAGCAAATGCAATTTAGTTTTCTCATCAAATCATAATTAAGAAAATGAAGGATATAAATAAATCCTATCTTTTTGCTTCATTTACAATTATATTCTGGGGAACTTCAGCATCGGCATTTAAAATAGGGCTAAGGCATATTGATTATTTTCAATTGTTATTTATATGGATTATCTTAGGCGAAAAGATATTTATCACAACCCTTTTTGGTTTGATATTGATTATTGCAGGAATTTTTGTTCAACAGCTTAAAAGAAAAACATTGCGTTATGAAAAATAAAATATTTGGTATTTCAATTTTATTAAGCATAGTATTTAGTTTTTTATTTATTAGTTCATGCGAGAAAGAGGAAGTATACCCGGATACCACACAAGAATTTTATTCACTAATGACCGATTGGTATCTCTGGAATGATTCCATAGAAGATGTTGTTGTTGAAAATTACGCTAGTCCAAGTGATTTATTGGAAGCAATGCGTTATGAACAAAGAGATAAATGGAGCTATATTTAAACAAAAGAGGCACATTCGCAATATTACGAAGAAGGAAGTTTTGTAGGATACGGATTTGGGCATTCTCCTGATCCTGATGGAAACATACGCATAACATATGTATTTGAAGATTCGGATTTATACGGTTTTGGAATAAGGCGGGCATATAAAATAAATAAGATAAACGGATCATCGGTTGATGAGAATTCAGACTTAAATTCCTTATTAGGGGCAAATGATGTTGGTGTTGAGAATACTTTTGAATTTGAGTCTCCTACTAATGAAATTATAACAAAGACAGTTAGCAAGAAACTGGTTAAAATGAATACGGTAGTATATAAAAATATTATAACTGCCGGTACAGATAAAATTGGATATTTTGTTTTCAAAAGTTTTATCGGCCCTTCAATTGATGAGATTACAAAGACTTTTGATTATTTCAGGACGGGAGGTATTGATGAACTGGTTATTGATTTAAGGTATAATGGGGGAGGAAGAATGGATGTTGTAAACCATTTAGCAGGATTGGTAATACCAGATAATGTTGATGGGCAATTATTTTTTGGGTATGTACATAATAACAATAAATCAACTCGAAATATAGGGTGTAATTTTGAACAGAATGCAAATTCGTTAAGGCTTAATAAAGTTTATTTTATTGCGGGGAAAGGTTCTGCTTCTGCCAGCGAAGCAATTATAAATGGTTTAGGCCCTTATATTGATGTATATATTATTGGTGATGATACTTATGGCAAACCAGTTGGGATGTACTCATTCGAAAGTAATGTAAGTAATTTAATGTATGTACCAATCACCTTTAAGCTGGTTAATGCAAATAATTATGGTGGATATTACGACGGTTTAAAAGCAGATAGTTACGTAGGAGATGATGTTAAGCATTACTTTGGTGAAGGAGAAGCTGTTTTTGATGAAGTATCACTTCATATTCAAACCGGATCATTTACAAGCACAAAATCATCTTATGATATCTTTAGGAAACCATTTAAAGAAATTCGTAATTTAAAAGACGAAATAGGATCGTTATAGATATTGGGTAAAGAAAGAATCATATTAGGAATTGACCCCGGAACCACAATAATGGGGTATGGCTTAATAAAAATTGTTGGTAAAGAAGCTAAATTAATAATATTAGGAGTTATAGAGCTTAAAAAGTATACTGGCCATTATGTAAAGCTTAAACATATTTTTGATAGAGTTATTTCTCTTATTGATCAATATGGACCCGATGAGTTAGCAATAGAGGCTCCATTTTTTGGCAAAAATATTCAATCTATGTTAAAATTGGGAAGGGCACAAGGTGTTGCTATATCAGCAGCATTATCACGGTCGATTCCAATATTTGAGTATGCGCCTCGCAAGATAAAAATGTCTATCACCGGGCAGGGAAACGCATCAAAAGAGCAAGTAGCGATGCTTCTAAAAAAATTACTGCAAATTAAAGAATTACCTTCTGATTTAGATGCTACCGATGGTTTGGCTGCAGCAATGTGCCATTTTTATCAAACAAATGTTCCGAATATCGAGAAATCATTTAATAGTTGGAAAGACTTTATAAATAAGAATCCCGGACGCATAAAAAAATAATCCCGCAATTTTGCGGGATTATTT
>DAOVYZ010000221.1 GCA_030635365.1 Bacteroidales bacterium | reverse complement strand
TCGGCTACTATTTTTATACTCAACGAATTGTCTATCTTTTTACATGTTTTAGCTAAACATGCAAATAGAGGTTTTTTTTGTATCCTGATTTTTTTAAATTAGCCTAATATTTAAACTAATAAATTACAAAATGAAACCAATTAAAGCTTTATTACCACTTTCGTTATGGTTAATGCGAATAGGATTATTATTATTTGCTTACGAAGTATACTTTAAAACTTTTTCAAAATTTAAATTAGGAAATGTTGAATTTTATTTAGCAGCTTTATTTCTAATATTTTCAGCTATAATATTTATAACTGGTTTTATAAAAAGGACTGCATTAACCGTAATATCAGGTTTTGTTGTTACAATAATTTCTATTTATAATATTATAAATGCAATTGATGGGGGTTTAGATATAATGCTAATAGTAAATTTTCTGATAGCAGCAATAGCTGTTTTTTTTATCGAACCCAACAGGTAAATAGGATAAAGAAATAAAATGTTGATGAAAATATCGTGGAACATTACTTGTTTTACAATATTTTCATTTAATTTTGGCTTTCGATTTTTAAATAATATACAAAATGAGTAAAATACTGATATTGTATTACTCTCAATCAGGACAGCTGGAGGAGATTGTAAAGAACTTTGCAAAACCATTTGAAGATTCAGATAACAACACAGTTACTTATGCAAATATTGAGCCTGTAACAGAATATGATTTTCCATGGAAAGGATATGACTTTTTTGATTGCTTTCCGGAGTCCGTTAATAAAATACCTTGTGAAATAAAACCTTTGGATTTAGGTGATGAAGATTTTGATTTAATTGTTTTTGCTTATACAGTTTGGTATATGGCTCCTTCAATACCTTCTAATTCATTTTTACTTTCAGATCAAGCCAAGCGGATATTTAAAAATAAGCCTGTTATAACTCTCTTGGGTATAAGAAATATGTGGATAATAGCACAGGAATATGTTAAAGAAAGAATAGCTGAGCTTGGTGGAAATTTAATTGGAAATATTGTATTACAGGATAGGGCAGAGAATATTTCGGGAATAGTGTCGATATCATACTTTTTATTTACCGGGAAAAAAGATAGATTTTTAGGTATTTTTCCTAAACCCGGTATTTCACAAAAAGAAATAGATGGCACTGAAGAATTTGGTAAGATTGTAAAAAATGAATTAGTCTCAAATCAAATTGAAGGCCTTCAAAAAAAGTTATTAGAGCAAAAGGCAGTAAAAGTTAATCCGTATTTATTATCTGTTGAAAAAACAGCAGGAAAAAGGATGTTTAAACTGTGGGCTAATTTTATTTTGAAAAAAGGAGGGCCGGGCGATCATACTAGAAAAGCGAGAGTTAACACATTTAGATGGTATTTTCCTTTCGCAATTTTGCTTATTGCACCACTTGAATACATTTTTTTTCTTATTTTTGCAGTTTTTAGAATCAAACATATTAGAGATGATAAAAGTTATTACTCTGATATAAAATTAAAGTCAAATTAAAAAGAGCGTACAATAATCGAAATATGTTAAATCAGGTATACATTAACAATATAGCAAAATTTTTACCTAACGAGCCGGTTTTAAATGATGACATGGAGACTATCCTCGGATTGGTGAATGGAAAACCTTCTCGTACAAAGAACATAATATTAAGGCAGAATGGAATCAAGAAAAGATATTATGTTGTTGATAAAAAGGGGAATGTAAACTATACAAATGCGGAAATAACTGCTAGAGCTATTAAAGCCTTAGAAAATAATACTTTTACTATAAAAGATATAGAGGTTTTATCGTGCGGAACATCATTGGCTGACCAATTGTTGCCATCTCATGCATCTATGGTACATGGTGAATTAAAATCTCTGCCTATAGAGATTAATTCACCTTCTGGTGTTTGTTGTGCCGGAATGCATGCATTAAAATATGCATACTTATCTGTATTATCAGGTCAATCAAAAAATGCTGTAGCATCCGGTTCTGAAGTTATTTCTACTTTATTACGTGCCGACAAGTTTGATAAGGAAGTTAATTGTACAAATCATTTAGAAAAAAACCCGATATTAGCCTTTGAAAAAGATTTTCTTAGGTGGATGTTATCTGATGGTGCGGGAGCAATGCTATTAGAAAATAAACCTAACAAGGAAGGAATATCGTTAAAAGTTGAATGGTTAGAAACAATTTCATTTGCAAATGAGCTCCAGGCATGTATGTATGCCGGGTCTGATAAAGATGAACAAGGGAATCTTATAGGTTGGAAAGAATATGACCCTGAATTATGGCTCGAAAATTCAATATTTTCAGTAAAGCAAGATGTGAAATTACTGGATAAAAATGTTGTTCCTTATTTTGTGAAGCCATTGGTAGAAATATTTAATAAGACAGGAATTAATGGTAAAGAAGATGTTAACTATTTCCTTCCTCATCTCTCATCAATGTACTTTAAACAAAGACTATACGATGAATTGAAAGATCAAGGAATAGAAATAAAAGAAGAGGCATGGTTTACAAATCTTCCTGATGTTGGAAATGTAGGCTCAGCATCAATATATTTAATGCTTGAAGAATTATTTAAATCCGGGAAATTAAAAAAAGGAAAAAAGATACTATTAATAGTACCGGAAAGTGGCCGATTTTCATATGCATATGCATATTTAACTGTTGTGTAAATGTTATTAGTAATAATAAATATAAATAGCTCTATTTTTAATAGGGCTTTTTTTTCAACAAAATATTAGAAATTGTGTAATTAAGCAATAAATATTATTTTAGCAATAAATCAAATGTTTCATTACTAAATTTAATTAGATGTATAACATTGCACTATTTGGCCCTCCCGGTGCAGGAAAGGGGACACAGTCAAGAAAATTGATTGAGAAATACAATTTAGCATATATCTCGACCGGAGATATTTTAAGAGAGGAAATTGCTGAAGGCTCTGATTTAGGCAAGAAAGCAAAAAGTGTTATAGAAAAGGGAGGTTTGGTTTCGGATGAAATTATAGTTCAGATAATTGAAAAGAAAATAGAAACTAATACAGAGGTAAATGGATTTCTTTTTGACGGATTTCCACGTACAGTAGTTCAAGCGTATATACTAGAAGGCTTGCTCCTTAAAATGAACACTTCGTTAAACTGCATGGTTAGCCTTGAGGTTCCTCAGGATATATTAAGAGAGCGCATGTTGGAACGAGCAAAAAAAGAAAATAGAGTTGATGATACTACAGAGGTTATTGAAAACAGGTTGCAAGAATATAAAAATAAAACAATACCTGTAGCAGATTTTTATAAAGATAAAGGAATATACTATGCCGTTGATGGTGTCGGTAATGTTGATGAGATATTTGAGAGGATAACCAATGTAGTGGAACAATCATTAACTAAAACATGGTTAAATGTAGTACTTTACGGCCCTCCGGGATCAGGAAAAGGAACACAAGGTAAATTACTGGCCGATAAATACAATTTAGTTTATATTTCAACCGGATCCTTATTGCGAAGAGAAATTAAAGAAGGCACTGAAATGGGGTTAGCATCTAAAGAATATATGGAAAAAGGCGATATTGTACCCGATGAATTTGCGATAAAGCTTATTGAAAAACAAATACAGTTGCATCCTGATGCAAATGGCTTCTTTTTTAAGGGTTTTCCCAGAACTATAGTACAAGCATATATTCTTGATGGTTTATTAAGAAAACTTAATTCTTCGGTATCATGTGTATTTAACTTGGATGTGCCAACATTAGAATCAATGAAACGATTAAATAAACGTAGCAAAACTCCAAATAGAAGAAATTATGATATGGACACCGAAATTATTATTCGTCGTTTAGAAAGTTTTCAAAGCAGAACAAAACAGGTATTAGATTATTACCATAAAAAAAATAATGTTTATCATATTGATGGAGATGGTACTGAAGAAGACGTTATGAAAAAACTTACAGAAAAATTGGAATTAGCTTTTAGAAATGCAAGATACTTAGATTTATATTTTATATTGTAAGGGGCTGATAAATGTATCAGTCCTTTTATATTTAAAACAAATTTGTAAAGCTTTTTTACTATTTTTAAAAAATGAAAAAGCTAATGTATTTAATACTTATTATTGCTTTAAGCCTGTTACAAATCACAAGAGTTTTAGGAAACCCAAATAAATACTCGAACTATTCAGATACCCTGGCTTTAAGAAAAAAAATTGAAACTTTACTTAGTGATTATTCTTCCGAATACGATAGCTTACATAAAGCACTTAAAATTAGTGAAGAAATTAATAATAAGACATTGGTTGCAGAATGCAGAGGTAAAATAGGTAATTATTATGCCCGTAAACTTAAAGAAGTAGATCTGGAAAAATCTGCAGTAGCAATTAACTATCAAAGAAAAACCAGAAATTATACAATTATTTTGTTTTTGTTTGTTATTGGAATTTTAGTCTTAATTTTTAATAGATACAAGATTAATCTAAAGAAATCAAAATATTTATTGCAAAAACATACAATTGAGATTGAAAATAAACTTTTACGATCTCAAATGAATCCACATTTTATCTTTAATGCATTATATTCAATACAAAGTTTTGTAGCTAAGAATCAATCTGAATTGGCAGTTTCCCACTTATCGAATTTTGCAACTTTAATGCGTGCTATATTGCATAACAGCGGGAAATCATTTATTTCACTAGATAAGGAGTTGGAGACAATAGAACTATATCTTAAATTGGAAAAATTAAGATTTGAAAACCGATTTGATTATACAATTGATATTCCTGCGGATTTAGATTTAGAGTTTATACAAATTCCGCCCATGTTAGTGCAACCATTTATTGAGAATTCTATAATTCATGGATTTTCTAATAAAAAGGAAAAAGGTAAGTTAGCAATATCGTTTAAGGAAATAGACAATTTACATTTGCTGTGTGAAGTAAGTGATGATGGCATTGGAAGAAAAAAATCCAAATTGTTGAAAAAAAATAACAATACGAAGCATAAATCTATGGGTTTAGATATTACGCAAAAAAGACTGGAATTGTTAAATAATGAATTGGAAACCCAAGGGAAAATAACTATAAGAGATTTAGATAAAGAAAATAAGGCCGGTACAATAGTTGAAATATTTATACCAATAAAAGTACACAATGAAAAGAGTTTTAATAGTTGATGATGAGAAAAATGGCAGAGAAGCTTTAAAAAGTATTCTCGAAAAATTTTCAAATGATATAACCATTGTAGGAGAGGCAGAAAATGTTAGTGATGGTTTAGCTAAAATAAATAAATTAAATCCAGAAGTTATTTTTCTCGATGTTGAAATGCCTGATGGAACCGGATTTGATCTTTTAGAAAAAGTTAAAAAAAGAAATTTTGAAGTAGTATTTGTTACAGCATACAATAATTATGCAATAAAAGCTTTTCAGTTTAGTGCTATCGATTATCTTTTGAAACCAATTGATCCAATACGCTTAAAGGAGAGCATTGAGAAACTAAGACTTGATACAAAATTTAGTGAATTAAATAAGAAACTAGATGTAATACTTCAGAATAAAACAAAACCTGAAAAATTAGCCCTTCCTACCACAGAAGGAATACACGTTATAAAAATTAGTGATATTGTAAGATGTTTTGCCAGTGATTGTTATACGAAATTCTTTATGAAGGATAATAGTAAAATTCTTGTATCCAGAACCTTAAAAGAGTATTCTGAAATGTTGGAAGATTTGAATTTCTCAAGGGTTCATCAGTCTCATCTTGTAAATATGGAGTATGTAGAACGCTTTGTTAATTCTGAGGGAGGATATTTAATAATGAGTAATGGAGACCAGGTAGAAGTGTCAAGGCGCAGAAAAAAAACCTTAATGGAGGAATTTAAAAATTGGGGGGGAATACAAAGCCTTAAATAGAGCCTGTCCATAAAGTCACAGTGTAGCTCAGCTTATTAAGTTTGATAATAGTTAAATATCTTTTGTTTAATAAATTAAGAAATCTACATCGTGACTTTTTTCAAAAGCATCGACTTTATGGACAAACACTAAATAATTGTTTTTTTAATAATAGTCTATGTAAACCAATAATGAACATCTTAATATCTTAACCAAAGCCATTATTCCAGAACCAAATTCTTAGTTATTATTACCAAATACTTAATAATACTTACCACTTGCTTTTTTGCCCTAATTTAAGTGCAATATCATTATATATTTGTTATAAAACCTAATTCTATTTATGATTGGTGTTTTTAGTGCAGATATGAGTTATAGCACATAAT
This sequence comes from Bacteroidales bacterium, assembly GCA_030635365.1. Classification (GTDB taxonomy): domain Bacteria; phylum Bacteroidota; class Bacteroidia; order Bacteroidales; family UBA12077; genus UBA12077. Next base: position 12 of record DAOVYZ010000221.1, on the reverse strand, counting down.
AAGAGTAAAAAG
>DAOVYZ010000443.1 GCA_030635365.1 Bacteroidales bacterium | reverse complement strand
TTCTCCAATTCTTCTTGAGCATAAATTGGAATTCCCTCTGGATATAAATTTCCAGCTAATTCAGCTGGGTATTTTCTTCCATCAATATCTGGAATTTGAGCAGCAGTAAACGCAACAACATTATAATCAGCGTTATCTCTGTAATAAGTATTAAAGTTGTGGAAATCTCTTCCAGCGGCTCCGATAATGAGAACATTTTTCTTAGCCATAATTCCTCCTTTTTATTTTGATTGATTAATAATTAAATAATGCTTAACAAAGTTAAATTTTAAAGTCAAAATTCATAACTAAAAAAACCAAAGATTAAATAATGTGATATCCTACCACTTTCAATAATGCCTCAATTCCGTGATAATTACAGAAATCCGAAATTTTTCTGAAAAACATGTTAAGAAACATATATATATTTTACTAAAAAATTAGGGGTTTGAACAAATTGATAAAAACATCCTTTAAATTAGTAGTGTATTGATATCGTAAAAATTCTATTAAATGAACTTCCTTGCACACATATATCTTTCAGGAGATGATGAAGAAATTAAGATTGGTAATTTTATTGGTGATTATGTAAAAGGAAGGGCTTTTCATATATATCCTGAAAAAATAAAAGAAGGTATTTTACTACATAGGTTTATCGATACTTTTACAGATAAGAATACACACACTCATGATGCTAAAATACTGTTTACATCAAAATATCGAAAATACTCAGGAATTGTAATTGACATTATATATGATTATTTTCTTGCAAACAATTGGGATAAATACTCCACAATTGATTTTAAATCTTTCGTAAATAATTTTCACAATCTGTTAGTTAAGCATAATGATATGCTTCCCACTAAAGTACAAGCTTTTGTTCCAAAGCTTATTGCCAATAACAGACTTTATTCATATAAAGATATTGAAGGAATAAAGCATGTTCTTGCGACAATGGCAAAATATACATCATTGCCGGATCATTCAGATTTTGCAATAAAAGTATTGAATGATAATTATAACCAACTTAAAGAAAATTTCTTTTTATTCTTTTCCGATATTGTATATTATGTAAAAACAGTTCACAATATAAACATTAAGGGAGTTTAATTTCTTTTTAACATTTCTTTACTTTGATTTACTTGTTTAAATAAGTATCTTTGCAAACCCCTGATCAATTCTAAAAACCTCTTTGCATTAGAGGATTTTAATACTGCATTCAAGTTTTCAAATACTATTATGCAGGTTCGTTTTTTGAATTTTTAAAATTGATTTGTGAGATGGCCTATAGTTCAGCAGAAGAAAAAATTAAAATCTGTCATAAATCTCAGATTAAGTTAAATCAAATTCTTAATGAAAATCCAAGGCTTAAAAACATCTTATTAAATTCAAATGACGAATCTGAAGTTAACTGTTCAATTAAAGATTGGGCGGAATCAGAACTAAAACAGAATCCATTAGCTTACCAGTATTATAAAAATGAATTGTCAGGCCGTAAGAATTTTGAAAAAATAAAGTGGAAAGAGATTGCTGCTATTCGAATTCTGGATTATATTGACCATACCAATCATGTATATAAGGACTTAAATGTAAGAGGACAAGAGCGAACAAACACCCCGTTTAGAATTTTATGGCTTGCAGCAAAATATGGTATTGGAGGTGGCAAATATTACTTTTTTGTAGATATGCTCGAATTATTTAGGCAGTTCAGTGAACGTAAGAAACATAAGCCCCCTGCCAGAGAACAAGTTGAACAATGGATGAGTAAGCATCCATCTGGATTAGATGAAGATATAATTCAAAAAAGAGAAGAAAATAAAAATAGAATTATTAATATCATTATTGATTTAATAGATTCGGGAAAGGTGAAAAGCATAAAATACTCTTTTGAGATTGGCTTATCCAAAAATGAAAAATATGCTAAAGTCAATGATTGGTGGAAAAGTAAATTGTTTCATTTAAAATTTGCTATAAGAAATACTGAACTTCTAAACAGAATGCTTGGTTATTCCTTGGACTCTGAAACCCTTGCTATTCTGAAAGAAGCCGAAGCTCAAGGAATTCCATTTTTTGTAAATCCATATTATTTATCATTACTTGATGTGGACAAAAGGAAAAGATCATATGCTGATGCTGCAATAAGAGATTATATTATTTATAGTAAAGAATTGATTAATGAATTTGGCCATATTGTAGCCTGGGAAAAAGAAGATATTGTTGAATCAGGAAAACCTAATGCGGCAGGATGGCTATTACCCTCGGAACATAACATTCATAGAAGATATCCCGAAGTTGCAATTCTCATCCCTGACTCTCTGGGAAGAGCATGTGGTGGCCTGTGCGCATCTTGCCAAAGAATGTATGATTTCCAAAGAGGTAATTTAAACTTTGATCTTGAAAAACTTGAACCTACCGAAAAGTGGCCTGCTAAATTAGAAAGGCTATTAAAATATTTTGAAGAAGATACTCAGCTTCGCGATATATTAATTACTGGTGGTGATGCATTAATGAGTTCTGATAAATCATTGCTAAAAATACTTGATGCGGTATATGAAATGGCTTTAAGGAAAAAAGAAAAGAATAATTTCCTGGCAAACGGAGAAAAACTAGCGGAATTACTGAGAGTTCGATTAGGAACACGACTACCGGTTTATTTGCCCCAAAGAATAACAAATGAACTAATTAAAACATTAAGCGACTTTAAGGCAAAAGCAATAAAAATTGGTATAAAACAATTTGTTATTCAAACTCATTTTGAATCGGCTATGGAAATTACCCCTGAAGTAAAAACAGCTATTGAAAAAATAATCTCTGCCGGATGGATTATAACAAATCAGCATGTTTTTACAGCAGCCTCATCCCGCAGAGGGCATACGAACAAATTACGTAAAGTCTTAAATGATATTGGCGTGGTTACATACTATACATTTTCCGTAAAAGGCTATATGGAAAACTATCATAATTTTGCTAATAATGCCCGTGCTGTCCAGGAACAACTGGAGGAAAAAAGAATTGGGAAAATCCCTCAGAAATATATAGAGTTAATTAAAACTTATCCTCTGAATGCAAAAAATATGATTGAAAACATAACATACCTTCGCGAGCAAGAAAACTTACCCTTTTTAGCCACGGACAGGAATGTTATTAATCTTCCAGGAGTGGGGAAAAGCCTGACATTTAGGACAATTGGCATTACGCGTCGAGGCCGAAGAATATTAAAGTTTGATCATGATTCAACACGAAACCATAGTCCTATAATTGATGAAATGAATAATGTTGTAATTGTAGAATCTAAACCTATTGGTGAATATTTGAGACAGCTTGAAAAAATGGGCGAAAATGCTAATGATTATGGTTCACTTTGGGGTTACTCCATAGGTGAAACTGAAAATAGGTTCCCTGTTTTTGAATATCCTAAATATAATTACGAGGTAACAAAAGAATTTTCCAATTACAAATCATAGATTTTTATCTGAGAAGTTCCAACCTGCTAGCATCTAACCGTAAGAAAATAAACAGCAGTATTG
>DAOVYZ010000143.1 GCA_030635365.1 Bacteroidales bacterium | reverse complement strand
GATAGTATTGGAAATGAAACTGAAATAGAGTTAAACGATTGGATAGATATTGGAATTTATAAAGAAGATGAAAATGGAAAAGAAAAACTAATTTATTTGAAAAAGCATAAGCTGGATAAAACCTCAAATACAATCTCCGTTACAGTAAACGAGAAACCTGTTAAAGCAGGAATTGATCCGTTAAATAAGCTAATTGACAGGCATCCGGAAGATAATGTAAAGCAGGTTAAATTTATTTAATCATGGTTTGTTTGTTATTTAAAAAAGATATCTTCAAAAGTTAGAAGAAGCATTATCCCTCATACAATATGGGGGATTTTTCATTTTGTACTTCGGAATGCTGTTTAGTTAGGTCATCCTGAGTTTATCGAAGGATGTTATAACTAAACGGCATGCTTTATAAGGTCAAATAACAAACTCCCACCGAGGCGGGAGTATAGGATTTTACATCCTTCGGCATATAGCCTTATTGTGATAAGATGTAATTAAACCAAAGTTAAATAAAATTTATATTAATGCAAATTATATATAAATATTTGTAACTTTATGTATTACAGTATTTAATATAAAAAGATTTAAGTATATTTTATTATGGCAAAAATACTAGGACTCGACCTCGGAACCAACAGCATCGGATGGGCTGTGGTGGATAAAGAATCAAATTCAATAGACGATTGTGGGGTTCGAATTTTTCCGGCAGGAGTTAATGATGCCGGAACTGCAAAAGAAGAATCAAAAAATGCAACTCGCCGAGAAAAAAGGCAATCCAGAAGGCAGTATTACAGAAAACGATTAAGAAAGGTAAAGCTCTTAAGATTATTGATACAGCAAAGGATGTGTCCTTTGAGCATCGATGAAGTTATACAATGGAAAAATACAGAAATATTTCCTTCTTCTGATAAATTTAAAGAATGGTTAAAACTTAACCCTTATCAATTAAGGGCAAAAGCCATTGAGAAAGAAATAAGTCTTATGGAATTGGGGCGAATTTTTTACCATTTTATACAAAGACGAGGATTTTTAAGTAGCAGAAAAAGTACTGAAGAAGGAAAAATATTTGAGGGCAAAGAAAACATGGTTGGTATTGACGATACCAGGAAACAAATTGAGAATAATACTTTAGGTAATTATTTAAACTCCATCTTACCAAAAGAAAATCAGACTTACGGTGCAGTTCGTGATGAGAACGGTAAAGAATTAAGAGCTAGGGCAAGGTATACCTTAAGAGATATGTATGTATCGGAATTTGAATCTATCTGGAAACGACAAAGTCCCCATTTAGGTTTAGACTTTATTGAAATAAAAAATAAACGAATAAGATATTTGAAAGGAGAATTAACAAATAACAGAAATAGTAAAAGAATTGATTACTTAAGAACAAAATATGGGAAAGATAATCTTGAAATAGAAACAATTATTAAAAATGAAGGGTCTTTACATAAAGTAACTACATCAGAATATATTTTACTAAAGAAAGCATTAGCAGGAGAAATTGAAGTTGATACAAATAATCAACTAAAACATAAAACACAGGAAAGTATTTTGTTTTGGCAACGCCCATTGCGATCTCAAAAAAGCTTATTAGTTAAATGTAGTTTTGAAATTAATAAGACTCCTGTTCCTGTGTCACATCCTGATTTTGAATTATTTCGAGCTTATCAGTTTGTAAATAACATAGAATATGGTACCAAACAAAAGTTAACAGACGAACAACGTGAAGAAGTTATTGGTTTCATTAAATCAAAAAAAGCTGCATTTAAGTTTAGTGAAATTCCAAAGAAACTAAATCTTTCTTACGAGCATTTTAATTATGCCGACGATACTCCTGTGGCGGGTTGTCCTACTATTGCGCAGCTTTCAAAATTGTTTGATGATAATGTTTGGAGTGAAAACTATGTTGAGATCTGGCATAGTTTTTTATTTTTTGATGATAACAAAAAGCTAATTAAACAGCTTAGTGATAAATTTAAACTGAAAGAAAAATATTATGAAGTAATTACCGGGAAAATGAATGAAGAAACGGGGAAACGAACACCGGGAATTACACTCAAAGACGATTATGCAAATGTTTCTTTAAAGGCTATTTTCAATATACTACCGTTCTTACGAAAGGGATATTCGTATAGCGACGCTACTATTCTGGGGGGTGTTCGTAATGCATTTGGTTTAATTAAAGAAGGTAATGATACCTTTACTTCGCGCTATGATAAATACTTTGAAGAATTTCATGATGAAATTGAAAAAAATATCATTAAAATAATTAGAGATAAAACAAACAAAGAAGGAGATGCAATTAATAAGATAAAAAAATATTTATCTGACCCCGATAATAATCTTGGATTCAGTTCAAATGATAAGACATTTAAAAAATTATATCATCATAGCCAGAAAATAGAGAAAAAAGAACCAAAAGATGATTTTGATGAAATAGAAGACCTGCGGAATCCGATTGTTCAGCAGGGTGTTAATGAAACCAGCCGCTTAGTGAAGCAATTAATGAAGAAATACGGAAAATTTAATCAGATAAAAGTTGAGTTGGGACGTGATTTAAAACATGGTAAGAAGAAAAGACAGGAAGTAGGATTTAGAATTAATGAGAACCTGAAATTAAATACTGCTGCCAGAGAAACATTAACCGAGTACGGTTTGGCACATACGAGGGATAATATACAGAAATATTTGCTTTGGCAGGAATTGCAGGCAAAGAATGGAACTGCTTTATGCCCTTATACAGGTATAACCATTGGGATTAACGATGTTTTGGGTAATGAAAACAAAATTCAGATAGAACACATCATACCCAAAAGTATTTCTTTAGACGATAGCTTTGCCAATAAAACACTGTGCGATGCAACATTTAACAGGGAAAAAGGTGAGAAAACGCCAAGGCAATTTTATACTAAAAATAGTAAATCTGAGCATTGGGGTGTAAAATCATGGGAGGAACTGGAACAACGTGCATTTAAGTTGTTGCCATATGCAAAAGCAAAACGTTTTACTTCAAAAAAAGAAGAGTGGGATAAAGGCGAATTTATCGAAAGACAATTAAATGATACCAGATACATTAGCAAAAAAACAGCTGAGATATTATCCGTTGTATGCAATGATGTTCAGGTATTACCGGGAGGATTAACATCAGAGCTACGCCATTTGTGGGGGCTTAACAATATATTAGAACCAGTTAAAAATCTTGGGAAACATACTTTTGAAGTAGATGAAGATAAAAAAACAGAATACTATGCTATTACAAATAAAGAGAAAGAAATACAAGCCCTTTACAAAAAATACAATGATAAGCCACTCACGGATGATGATGAAACAACTATATCTGGTTTTATAAAAAAAGGAATATTCTCATCAAAATATATAAAGTTAAAAGTGAATGACCTCGATTTACCCGATGGGGAATATTGGGCAATAGTAAAATTATCTGATAAGCCTGAGCTTACCCGCATATTTATTGATAAGCCCGAAACAAAAGAAAATGAGATTATTATAAAAGGGAAAATTGATAAAAAGTTTTTTAACAATGAATCATTAAAAAGAAAATTAAAAACGGATCTGGAAAACGGAAGATATTGGGCAAAATTTAACGTTACCGATACTAAGTTAGTAATACCCGAAAAAGGCAAACAGCCACAAAATAAAAAAGGAATAGTATTATTCGGGGAAGTTAAAGAAGGTGTTTTTAAATCCTATATCTACGAGTGTGAAACAAATATGGTTGATGGCAAGTACTGGGCAGTTATTGATTTGGATATTGAAAATGTAGAATATTTATCGGCTATAGGGCAAAGGCCTGACCCAAATGAGCAACAAATAATAATAGAGGGAACGGTGAGCGATGAGGGTATTTATACATCGGAATTAGACCCGGAGCATTCAATTAATACAAATGAGAAGAGTGGTAAATATTGGGCTTTGTTTGAAATAGTGCACGAAATAAGTGAGTTCACAGCCATAAAAAATTCTGAACCGGAAATAGAAAAAGATCAGCAAATAATTGAAGGTTCGGTGTGGGTTGACAAATCTACAGGTGAAATAAAGTTTGATCCCAAAAAAAACAGGGACGATCACAGGCATCATGCCATTGACGCTATTGCAATTGCTTTAAACGAGCAATCGTATTTGCAAAAATTAAGTAAGTACAATGCCGATAAAGAGGATAAAAAACGGGGAATAGAATCCGAAAAGCCCCAATTTGAAGAACCCTGGGATGGCTTTTATTACGATGCTAAAGAAGCTGCATCAAGAATATTAATATCACACAAACAAAATAAAAATAGCCTTTCCAATATCTCAAAAATGATAGTAAAAGACGGAAAAGCTATTAAAGCTAAAGGGAAAGCTGTGCGTGGACAATTGCATAAAGAAAATGTATATGGAAAAAGACAGGCTCCGAATAGTGAAGAAGCATATCACAGACGAAAAAGTATAAGTGAACTTACAAGCGAAAAACACTTTGATAAAATTGTTGACCCTGTTATTAAAAAGATAATAATAAATGCTAAAAGGGAAGAGTCGGAAAAAAACATACAAATTGAACTTCTTGAAAAACAATTGAAAAATGCTACCGAAATAAAAGAAAAAGAAATAAAAACCAGGATCGAGGAAATAAAAGAAGAAATAAATCTTTTGTATACCCTGCCTAATAAAAAAGGCGAGCCTGTGCCTATAAAGAAAGTGAGGGTGAAAGAAAAAATCGGAAATGCCCAGGCTCTTAAAAGTCGCTTGAGCATAAATCAGTATGTTAATCCACGTAACAATCATCATGTTATAATATACACTGACGATGAAGGAAACCTGAACGAGAATGTTGTAACGTTATGGGAAGTCGTGGAACGCAAAAAACAGGGACAAGCTGCTTTTCAATTAGCGCCAGCAGAAATTTATAAACCCACTCCCAAAGAAATAATTACAACGCTACAAATAAATGACATGTATATTTTAGGATTAACAGATGAAGAGTATCAGGATAATAAAAATAACTATTCTTTTTTGAGTGAGTATTTATATAAAGTACAAAAGATTTCAGGTGGAGATTACTTTTTTGAGATTTGTTTTAGGCATCATTTAGATTCAAGACCTGATGGTGAGGCAAAAGCTAATTATAGATATATTAAAAATTTTGGTGATGGTACTACGGGTTGGAAGACATTAAAACCTATAAAGATTAAAATTAGCGTTCTAGGGAAAATACAAGGAATAGAAAAGAAAGATATAAAATCATATGCCTTAACCTGATCCGTAAAAGAGAAAAATGCATTTAATATTAACAGGTAATTAATGAAAAAATTATTTAAAAATAAATACAGAACACAAACTACCCGTTTAAAAGGATGGGATTATTCGTCGGACGGAATATATTTTATTACCATATGCACCCAAAACAGGGAACATTATTTCGGAGAAATCATAACCGGAAAAATGCAATTAACCCCCATTGGCGAAATTGCCCAAAAATATTGGGCAGAAATACCACGACATTACCCCATGGCAATATTGGACGAATTTGTTGTTATGCCAAACCATATACACGGTATCATTATATTGGAAACAAACAATGCAACATCCAAAACAAACAATGAAATGCCGGAACAATCTGTAGAGGCGCATGATAATGCGTCTCAAATCCACCACCCCAAAATTAAAACCCCGGGCAATGAGGTGCAAAATTTTGCGCCTCATAAAAATACCCAAACAATATCCGGTAACGAGACGCATAATAATGCGTCTCTACGGACGGGCCATTATGTTAATAAATTCGGGCCACAATCAAAAAACATTCCGGCAATAATACGGGGGTATAAATCGGCGGTAAAAAAATATGCCACCATCAATAAAATTGATTTTGTGTGGCAGGCACGGTATTACGACCGGATAATCCGGTCGGATAAACAATTTGATATTGTACGGGGGTATATCGAAAACAATCCTGAAAAATGGGGAAGGGACAGGAATAATGAAAACAATTTATTAATGTAAATATGATTAAACGAACATTATATTTTACCAAACCGGCACATTTATCAGTTAAAGACAAACAACTGGTGATTGCATTAAAAGAACCGGAAAGTACCAGTAAAGTGCCTGTTGAGGATATCGGTTTTATGATTATAGAAAATATGCAGATAACATTAAGTACGCCCTTAATTGAAAAATTAATGGACAATAATGTTGCTGTAGTTTTTTGTAACAGTAAGCACCACCCCCAATCAATGCTATTAAATATGGAGGGGCATCATATGCAGACCGAGGTTTACCGCCACCAGGTTAATGCCTCGGAACCTCTTAAAAAGAATTTGTGGAAGCAAACGGTTATAGCCAAAATAGAAAACCAGGCAAAAGTGCTTGAAAAGGCAACAGGCAATCCTGCATCGCTACCCTCACTGGCAAAGCAGGTAAAAAGTGGCGACAGCAACAATCGCGAGGGCATGGCAGCACGTGTATATTGGAAAAAACTGTTTGGTAACGATTTTATTCGCGACAGGTATGGCGAATGGCCCAATGCCTTGCGTAACTACGGCTACATTGTATTAAGGGCAGCCATGGCAAGGGCTTTAACAGGGTCGGGGCTGTTGCCTTCTTTCGGCATATTTCACCGAAACAGGTTTAATGCATTTTGCCTTGCCGACGATATGATGGAACCATACAGGCCCCTGGTTGATTTGCTGGCTTTTGATTTATACCAAAAATACCCCGGTATGGATGTCCTTGAAAAAGAAATAAAAGCAGAAATATTACAAATGCTTTCAGCCGATGTACAAATGAAAGAAAGCACACGGCCCTTAATGATAGCCTTAACACATACATCGGCATCGCTGGCAGCATGTTTTAAGGGCGAAAAGAAAAATATTGAATTCGGGGCAGTAATTGTATGATTGAACAAAACCGTTTAAATGCATATCATATTATGTGGTTGTTTGTATTTTTCGATTTACCAACCAATATCAAAAAAGAGCGGAAAGCAGCTGCACGTTTCCGGAAAGATTTGTTGCAGGATGGCTTTACTATGATGCAATACTCGGTTTATGTGCGCCATTGTGCCAGCAAAGAAAGTGCCGAAGTGCATATAAAACGGATTAAAGGATGTGTGCCCGAAAAAGGGAAGGTTAGTATTTTAAGAATAACCGACAAACAGTATGGCGATATAATGAATTATTGGGGGATAAAAGAAGAACCCCTGCCCGAAGGGCCAAAACAACTGGAAATATTTTAATATAAACTCAATAATAAATGATAATAGAGAGTAAACAAATAATTTTCAATTAACCAATGAGTTTTGAATTTCTTAAGATTGATTTTTAGAATTTAATTGTAATTTGGATTTTGATCATTGGAATTTCATAATAAAGTTCTTTGACATATTGATAAAAAGCAGTTAAATGCACTTGAGTTTTGAATCAGAATCGTAAATTTGCACGTAAATCACTTCCTGAGGAATGGTTTTTACCAAAATTCTTATCCTGAAAACCGGACGGAATGTAGGTATAATAAGCCAAATAATAGCCCAGGTTGTGGTTTGATGTAATTTCAAGATAAGATAAAACAATGTAAATAAACCTGAAGAATTATTAAATGTTGTGGTTTGATGTAATTTCAAGATAAGATAAAACACTCAACCTGATTGTTCCTAACCTTCCTACGTTGTGGTTTGATGTAATTTCAAGATAAGATAAAACTGCTAAAAAAGAAATAAAACCCCCACGAATGTTGTGGTTTGATGTAATTTCAAGATAAGATAAAACTATGCGCAGGTATTTGGAAAGGACTATCCCGTTGTGGTTTGATGTAATTTCAAGATAAGATAAAACCGGAAACGATGCACTCCCACACCTTACCGTGTTGTGGTTTGATGTAATTTCAAGATAAGATAAAACTCGATATCTATACAAGTGGTACAAGTTGTGTTGTGGTTTGATGTAATTTCAAGATAAGATAAAACTTATTGTCATTTTTTTAATAATCATGCTCTGTTGTGGTTTGATGTAATTTCAAGATAAGATAAAACTTGCTGCCTTTATTATCTTGCTTATTATGAGTTGTGGTTTGATGTAATTTCAAGATAAGATAAAACACT
>DAOVYZ010000323.1 GCA_030635365.1 Bacteroidales bacterium | reverse complement strand
CTAAGGAAGCACCGGAATTAATTCAGGTAGTTGTTGCTATTGATCCAGCCGTAACTTCTAATAAAGACTCAAACGAAACAGGGATAGTAACAGTTGGCTATACAATTACAAACAATGAACGGCATTATTATGTATTAGACGATTTTTCGGGAACATACACACCTAATCAATGGGCTTATAAATCAATACAGATGTATGATAACTTTGAAGCAAATAAGATTATTGCAGAAGTTAATAATGGGGGTGATTTAGTAGAAACTGTCATTAAAAATATAGATCCAAATATACCATATGATAAGGTCCATGCTTCGCGTGGTAAAGTTACGCGAGCAGAACCAGTGGTAAGTTTGTACGAACAAGGGCGCGTCCATCATGTTGGGTCTTTAGCTAAGTTAGAAGATCAGATGACTACGTGGGATGCTGGAGCTGGCGATCCTTCGCCTGACAGAATAGACGCTTTAGTATGGGGAATTACTTACATGATGGATAAAAACGATCAATTTTTTGCAGGATAATGGATTTATTTAATAGAAAGAAACTAAAGGCATTAACAGAAACTACCAACTCAATGAAGTTGGATATCACAGATAACAACCAATTTTATAAAGCTATTTATGGTTGGCTAAATAATAGTGTAATTGCAAAAGATGACTTTAAAAATGCTGTTAAATATGGATATGAAGGCAATGTTAGTTGTTTTGGAATGGTTAACACACTATCAACTATATTTGCAAAGCCTGAAGATAAATTGTTTTTAAAAGCAAAAGACGGTTCTAAAACTGAAGTAGATCCATTAGATTATAAAATAACATTTTTAAACAAGCCAAATCATTATCAGAGTTGGACTGAATTTAAAAAGAACTGGGGAACATCTTACTATACTAACGGTAATTCAATTATTTATGCTGCAAAATTAGAAGATGGAAATAATAAGGGTCAGTTAATAGATAATCAACTTTTTATAATGCCAGTTCAAAATGCTGAGGTATTCTCGAAAAGTTACCGCAAACCAATTGATAAATATGGTTTTGACATTGATGGCGGTCAAATTAGAATAGATGCTGTTAATGTATGGCATGAGAGATTTGCACCAAATCTTGATTATAATAATGGTGCTAATTTTTGGGGAATGTCTCCAGTGTTAGTTTCACTTAATATTATCTTAGCACAAAATGAAGGCTACGAATTTATAAGCAATACTTATGCTAATAGGTTACCGCCTGGTATATTTTCAAACGAATCAGAATATCAGGAAGGTGTAACTGAAAAGCAGCGAGATTCATTTCATTCATTGTGGAAAAAGTACTATAAGGGCAGTAAGGGAGATGCAAAGCCAGTGTTTGTAAATAAGGGTAAATACCAGAAGATTGGATTTGATTCAATGAAGGATTTACAAGTTTTAGATACACAAGCAGACGGGGCGCGACAATTAGCAACTGCCTTTGGTGTACCTTCACAAATTTTTAACGATATACAAGGCACTACCTATGCAAATCAACAAGAAGCATTTAAAAGATTAATAGCATTAAGGACAGAACCTGATTGGAATGTTTTTTATGATGGTTTAAATACTGATATTATACAAGCATATAATCCTGATTTAGTATTAGAACCGGATTTGAGTAAGATAAGTGAACTGATTAAAAATTTAGAAAGCATTGCAAAAGTGTACGATATTGGAGTTAGGATAAAAGCATTTAGCAAAAACGAATTTAGAGAAGCATTAGGATTAGAAACAATTGAAGATTTAGGTATGGATGAAGTGGGTGACAATGTACTTGATTCATTTCCTACTTTACAACAAACAACTAATAATTTAAATGATGGCTAAGATAGGAATTATAAAAATATCAGAAGAATTATTTATGAATGTGATTGAATTAAAAGAAGTTTATAAATATATAACTCCTATTCATATAGAACATTTACCAATTGATAGGGTTTATCAAATACTTTGTTATTCTGATTTATTTGAAGAAATTAAATTAATAGAAGCTATATTATATCCAAAATATTCACTTGATTTAGAAAATTTAGAAGCAACTAGGATAAAATGACAGTTAAAGAAGTACATAAAAAGCGATTGACTTATGAACGCAAGTTTTATCCTGTAATACGCAAGGGATTAAAAGCTATGCTCCAGAGTGTTATTGAATATATTTCTTTAGGTCAGGATATAACAGGGGATCTCTTAGTAGTAGCAATGAATTCAAGTGTACTTGAAAAGGGATTACATGATTTATACCTGACAACTGGAACAGCCTTTGGGAATGTACAATGGAAAGAATTACAGACTTTAAAACAAGATATGGTTTTTACCTGGGAGTCAGAAATGCAAAAATATGCTTTATTAGAATCCGGATTAAAAGTTACTTCAATAGTTGGAACGCAAAAGGATACTTTCTTAGGATTGATTGATGTGATAATGAATGAAGCCGTCGAAAATGGTTATGGAGTTGAAAAGACGGCTTCATTTTTAAAAAGAGAATTAACAGAAAGAGGTATAGAATATCAGAAATGGCAGGCTCGCAGGATAGTACAAACAGAAGTGCTTGGAGCTTCAAATAAGGCACAAATAGCAACGGCTAATGAATTACCTTTTGATGTTCAGAAGAAATGGTTAACAGGTGGTATAAGCGAAACGGAAAGGCACACTTTAATACCTGATTTACATGGTCAGGTGAGGGCATTAGATGAGCCATTTGATGTTGGTGGTGAAGCTATGATGCAACCGGGTGAGGGTAGTCCTGAGAATGTAATTAATTGTAAGTGTATAGTTCAATTTGTAAGATTATGATAACAAAAGATAAAGATTGCCAATATTTAGTTAAAGACTATATTTTTGATATTAAAGATGTTAGTATAACTAAAAATATAGTTACCGGATATTTTGCAGCATTTGATAATATAGATTCTGATAAGGATATGATAATGCCGGGAGCGTTTAAAAAAACTATTAAAGAACGTGGGGTAAATGGCACAAATGAAATACAGCATTTATTACAACATGATACATGGAGCCCATTAGCTAAGCCAAATGTGTTAAAAGAAGATAAAAAGGGATTATATTTTGAAAGCGAAATTATAGACACTTCTTGGGGTATTGATACTTTAAAACTTTATGCCGGTGGTGTGTATAATCAGCATTCAATAGGCTATCGAATAGTTAAAGGTGAAGATATTAAAGATAAGGAGGGACTTTATCAATACACCAAATTATATGAGTTATTTCTATGGGAAGGGTCTACCGTAACGTTTGGAGCAAATAAAGATACTCCATTTAATGGATTCAAAAGTAAAGATAAACCCGGGTTATTTAAAGAAGTACTTAGTAGAATTGAACGAATAAATAAGGCTTTTAAAATAAATGATTTAACAGATGAAACTTATAATTCATTTGAATTAGCCTTAATACAATTAGAAACATTAATAAAGACACTCTCAGAGCCGGAACAATCCACTCCAGAGCCGTTTAATGCAATTAAATATATGAATGAAAATTTAAAATTTATTTAAGTGGACGAAAAAGAATTAAAAACTTTGACAGACGGCTTTAACAAAGAAAATGAGTTGCTTAAAAAAGGACTCGAAGATTTAACAAGTAAAGTCGACGAAATCAAAGCAGATGAATTAAGGAAATCCTTAGAAACCCTAACTAAATCGGTTGAAAAAATCGGTAAGATAGGTGAGACTGAACTTCCTGAATATCTTAAAAACATTCAGGAGCAGCAAGATGCACAAGCAAAAGAGCTATTAGACTTAAAAGATAATCCTATAAAAGAGGTTACAACCTTAAAAGGATTAATTAAAAATCTATTCAAAACAGATGAAAGTGTCAAAGAATTAAAGAAAGGGATACTTTCAAATGAGGGTTATGAAATGAAATCGGCAGCCGAAATGACTACTTCAAGTTATACGGCTGATGCTGGAGCTGTTAAGTTAGCTCAGGTAATAATCCCGGGCGTTGAGAAACATCCATGGGCGGCTAATCCGGTTTTTGCGGCTGTTACCAAGATAGTTGTAAATGATAAAAAGAATTCTATTACATGGAATGAAGAAAACGCACGTACAGACGGCGCGGCCGGTATTGCAGAAAGTGGAGCATTTCCACAATCTTCTACTACATGGGTACAACGTGTTGCTAATTTCTTTAAAATTGGTGCATACGCTGATTATACCGAAGAAACAATGGAAGACAGCGATGAATTCGCATTTGAACTTAATGACCTCTTAACAAATGGAACTTTGCGTAAAGTAGAATATGACTTGTTACTTGGGAATGGTACAAATACTTTTACGGGACTGATATATGCTTCAGGTGCATTAGCTAAAGCTTTTGCAGCTCCTTCCAGTGTAGCAACTAACGTTATAAATCCGGGTATTTTTGATGTGTTGCGTTCTGCTCAATTACAGGTACGTGAAGGGTATGGCGGAACGGATACCAATAAAAAAGGATATATGGCTAATCTTGCTTTAGTTTCTCCGGGAACTTTAGCAATGAAAGACATGGAAAAAACTACTGATGGTGTTTATATGAAGCCTTTTTGGGCTGATGGAAACCGTATTAACGGAATGATGGTACTAGAATCTGATGATATTGGAGCAGATCAATTCTTAGTAGGAGATTTTTCTCAAATCAAACTTTATATTAAAAGATCACTTAATTT
>DAOVYZ010000495.1 GCA_030635365.1 Bacteroidales bacterium | reverse complement strand
ATCGATTCAGGAACCATAAACCAGGTTTCACCGCGTTTCCATATTCCTGCCGATTCTGTACGGTCAATTCCTGCAGCCATTGCATTAAAAGCACCTGCTGTACAAGTATGGCTGTCACTACCAACAATAATCATTTTAGGTTCAGCATGGTATGACATTATTTGATGGCAAATACCTTTTCCTGCATCGTAAAACTTTTTTACATGCTGATAATTTACAAAATCCCGTACAGCCTGATAATCTGTTGCCAGCTTTGCATTTGTCGGTGGAGCGTTATGATCAAGAATTATTAATAATTGATCTGGATCAGCAACTTTATCTCCACCCATTTTCTCAAATGTCTTTTTTATACTTGCTGTATTATCGTGCGTTAATACTATATTTGGTTTTTTAAATACTATACTGCCACAATCGGCATCAAATATTTTTTCTACAAAAGTTCTTGCACTCATAGTTAATTAGTTTTGTGTTTTGTGTTCCGAGTTAACTAAAAATTCCACCACGCATATAAATCTCCATCTGTACATCTGAAAATGGGTTTCCTTTTACAGTTTTCCCATTTCTAAGATTGCTTATTTCGCCTGTTTCAAAATCCACTTTTATTTTATCGAAATGCTCCAAATCCAATCCTTCAAGTGAATCGTATGTCATAATCGGGAATGCTGCATTTATTGCATTTCGTTCGTATATTGCACCAAACGACTCTGCAATAACAGCCTGTACTCCCAACGGGATAAAGCAATCAACAGCCTGTTGGCGTGAACTGCCGCTACCAAAGTTCTTTTGTGTTAAAACAATATCACCCGATTGTGCTTCCTTAGCAAAATTCTCATAACCTTCCAGGTTATCAAAAGCATATTGCCCCATTTCATTGATATCCGTAATTGAAAGATACCTGTTATGGTATATCATATCAGTATCTATATTATCTTCTTTTATATACCAAACTCTTCCTTCAATTATTTTAGGGTGATCTTTTGTTTCCCCGCTTGCCGGACGGGCAGGCTTTTTTTCTACCCCTGCTTCCTCCTTTGGCATAAAAATCATTGGCTCCTCAGGAATATCATCAGGTGTTGTTATATAACCTGCCACTGCCGATGCTGCAACCACAGCTGGTGAAGCTAGATACACTTCCCCCTTGCCTTGCTTGCCGGGGAAATTTCTATTACCTGTACTTATAGTTATTTCGCCCAAACCATTCTGCCCTACCTGACCAGCCGCACATCCTGCACAACCTGCATTTGACAATAATGCTCCTGCATTTTTAAATACTTGTACTAAGCCTTCCTCAAGTGCCTGGTTCCATACCTGGTCAGTTGCAGGTACAATTTTTAATACTACTCCCGGTGCTACTTGTTTACCTTCAAGAATACAGGCTGCTGCTCTTAAGTCCTCTATTCTTCCATTTGTACAACTTCCTATGAAAGCAGAATCTATTTTTGTTTTCTTTACATCTGAAACATCTACAGTATCATGAGGTTTACCCGGACGAGAAACTCTTGGAATAAACTCCTCAATGTTAATATCAATTATCTGATGGTAATTTGCATCTGCATCGGCGGTAACCACCTCAAGCTTTTTTCCTGATTTAGTTTCACTGAATCTCATAATCTCTTCGTTTGGAGTAAACAATAATATTATTGCCCCCATTTCAGTTCCCATCGATGCTATTGTAATTCTCTCATCAAATGTCAACTGGTCGATTGCCTCGCCATAAAATTCAACTGAATAGCCTAACAAAGTATTTGCTCCAAATTTGTTTAACAGATTTAATACAATATCTTTAGCTGTTACATTCTTTGGGCGTTTACCTGCAAAATTCAGTTTTATTGATTTAGGTACTTTAAACCATACCTTACCTCTATTCCATGCAGCTGCTATATCCTGGTCACCCATTCCCTGTCCAAATGCCCCTATTGCACCGAGTATGTTTGCATGCGAATCGGTTGTTACTACTGTTGATCCCGAGTATGCTAAACCCCCATGCATAAGAAGATGAGTCCCTATCCCGGCATCAATATCGTATATTTTTATACCATGATCACGGGCAAAATCTCTACATGTTTGTTGGTTAATTGCATACTTTTGATCTGAACCTGTTGGGTTACAATCAAAAGTAAAAAATGTACGAGTTGGATCGTCAATTGTTAATCCATTATCAATAATGTTTTTCACAACATTAGCACCACCAAAATCCCTTGCGGCTCTAATATCCATTTCAACATCAATGATATCTCCCGGCTTTACCAGATCCGCTTTTGAATGGTTTGCCAGAATTTTTTCAATAAGTGTCATTGTCATATTAATTCAGTTTTTTAGGTAAAAATTGAATTAACAAATTTACAATATTTAGGATATTTAACTATTCTTTATATGATACTTTATAACATAGTATATTATTTTTAATTTTAAGAATTACATAGAATTGCCTTGACATTTATTATTTAAATTAAGCCTATACTGATTTTTACTAACTAAGAAAGCATAAAAAAGAAGTATAAAGCACTGCATATAAGCAAATAACTACTATTTTGAAATAATAGCAAAAAACAAAAGCTTAAAACCACGCTCTGTAAACCAATAAACATGAGGTTTACAACCGATGCTTATCGGATTTCTTTCTATACCTATCGGATTACAAACCGATGCTTATCGGATTTTTTTCTATGCCTATCGGTTTAAAAAAATGTAGTTGCATCTTTTTCATTTTGTAGGCATCACCTGTAAGCCCCATAGTTACAGGGCTGCAGAACGTAATTTTTTAAGTTCT
>DAOVYZ010000042.1 GCA_030635365.1 Bacteroidales bacterium | reverse complement strand
AGAATCAGTTTCAGAAACAGATGCCAACCGAAGTTTTTCATTTAATATACTTAGGTTCTGGATTGAGGCAAAAGCTTTTGGGCCAAGCTTTTTGTGCATATATTCAATATGTTCTTTTGTAGTAATTATTGCACTACAGCTTTTACATATAATTAATTCTTTTTCCTGATACTCTACTTCTTGATTGCGGTCAAAATTGGCAAGGTCAAAAATTTTATCAGATAACTTTACACCCTTTTGTGTAATGCAATGATCCTGGCATTGCCCGCAGAAAATACATTTCCCGTAATCACGTTTTATAGTACGAATTCCTTTTTCTTTATCATCTTCAAAAGTAATGGCTAAGGGAGGGCAAACATTTGCACATGTTTCACACCCCACACAATTTTTATCGTCGACTTCCGGTTTACCTCTATAATTCTCAAAAGGTACGTGTGGCTCTTTCGGGAACTTTGTTGTATATGCCGGTGTAAATAATGACACCAATGCTTCTTTTACTTCTCTTATTTTTGGATATTTCATAATAGTTCAAAGTTTTGAGCCAGCCTGTGGCAGGCAGGTTTTGAGTTTTGAGTTTAGAGTCTTAAAGTTTTTCAACTTACAACACTAAACTCTGAACTTTTTAACTTTTCGGTACATCTTTATAATCGTCCTTTACACTTTTATCGCCTAGCTTAACACCAAAAATATAAGCTCCCTTAACCAAAGCATGTGCTGCTACAGTAGCTCCAAAAAATAGGAGAGGAATTGCAATTATTGCTTTAACGCCGGCTTCAACAAAACCGTAATGAAATAAAACACCAAGCAATATACTACAAGTGCCTAATGTAACACATTTGGTTGCAGACTGAAGGCGATTATAAACATCAGGCAAACGCATTAAACCGATGCATCCAAAAAAGTTGAATAATATTCCTATGCAAATAAGAATAAAGCTAATATATTCCATATTATTCGTTTAATTTTTTACCACTTAAATATTTTGCCAATGTTAAAGTTCCTATGAAACTTAAAATTATCCATGCAATTCCGATATCTAAAATAAATGCTTTGTGGGTAGTAATTGAAAGTATAGCACAAATTCCAACTACCAGTATCCCAAAAATATCAATACCTACCATTCTATCAGCTATTGATGGCCCACGAATTATTCTGTACAGGCAAAATACACATAATGCAATTTGCACATAAAGTAATATGTTCAAATAATCTATCATTCGAATATTTTTTTAATAAATTTTTCAAATCTGCCAGATATTTTCTGACTATATTTCTCAGGATCTTCAGAACTGACATAAATCCAGTGAACATATATGTAATCATCGATAATGTCGACGGAAATAGTTCCGGGTGTCATAGTTATTGAGTTAGCTAATATAGTTTTTGCAATATTTTTCTTTAAAGACATTTTAACTTTTACAATTCCCGGTTTAATTGGCATAGCAGGATGTAATACTCTGTAAGCAACATCGAAATTAGCTCTTATACATTCCCATATAAATATGATGAGATATATAATTAGCCAAAAATAACGTTGAGGCTGCAAGAATGGGATAACATCTTTTATAAAATGTTTTCCAAATATTAATGCCGTAACTAAAGCTGCTACTGCACCTACAATAATGTTTGCAACCGAAATATTCATTGTTATTAATAACCAAAAAATGAAAGCTAATATAAATAATGCAATATATCTCATGTTATTACTTTATTACCAGGTTAATATATTCATCAATGTTAATCAATGAGTTTACAGCTTGATCTAATACTATTTCCCGTATACTTGGTATTGCAAGAATACTTAATCCAAGGCACAGAATTACTAATATTATCATTGAAAAGCTCATTGTAAAGGGAACTTCTTTTATATTCTTATAATTTTGGTTCTTTCCATAGAAAACAGATTTCTGAAATTTCAAGAAATATGCAAGAGTTATTATGCTAATAATTACGGCAAGGAATGCTAGTAAATAAAATTCTGCTTGAATAGCAGCTATAATTATGATTAACTTACTGAAGAATCCATTAAATGGAGGTATTCCTGAAATAGACATAGATGCACCAAGCGAAGTTGTAGATGTTATTGGCATATTTTCAGCAAGTCCTCCCAACTGATTCATATCCCTTGTATTTGTTCTGTATTCAATTGCTCCAGCACCAAGGAAAAGTAATCCTTTGAAAACGGAATGATTTACCAAATGGAATAAACTTCCTCCAATTGCTAAAATAGCGATACTTTTTTCTCCTCCACTTGATAATACCATCATTCCTATACCAATTCCTAATATTATATATCCAATTTGGCTTATACTGGAATAAGCAAGAAGTCGTTTTATATCATTTTGATTAATAGCTAATAATGATCCTATTATCATTGAAAGTGTTCCTAGAATTGTAATTAATAGTGCAATTTCATGTGTAAATATAAACATGCTGAAGAATAGTCGAATTAACACATAGACTCCAATTGCCTTGATTAATACCCCGGAAAGCATTGCCGAAACGGGAGATGGTGCAGAGGAGTGTGCATCTGGCAACCAGGCATGAAATGGTATTATTGCTGCTTTTAGTCCAAATCCGGTTATTAATATGATTTGAGTAAATGTTAATAATGCCGAATTATCTCCTATTTTCAATAAACCTGAAATATCTGCTATGTTTAATGTTTTTGTTTGCCAATACAGTAATGCAATGCTAAATAGTATTAAAAACGAAGCAATATTTCCTAAAACCTGGTATTTAAATGATGCCTCCAGTTCATGCTTTCCTACGCCGAATGCAACTAATGCATAGGACGCTAATACTGATATTTCAAGAAAAACAAATAAGTTAAAAAGATCACCACTTAAAACAACTCCATTCATCCCGGCAATCATCAGGCAAAATAATGCATAAAAATTATTTTCTGAACTATATTTTCTGATGTATGAGTAGGAATAAAATGATACCAGAAATCCAATTAAACTTATAACGCATAATATCAAGTTGCTGAAACCATCCAGGACTAAATTGATCCCGATGGGGATATCATTAATTGGTTGCCAGTTTCCAATAACATAACTTTCCTGATTACCGGATATTAATAAATTTATGCTAAAAAAACATAGTATTAATAAGACTACGGGTACGATAATTTTAGCAAAGTAATTTGTTATCTTTCCTATTATTGGAATGATAAAGGCTGTTGCCAACGGTATTATTATAAATAAAGGAATCAATGAATTCATTTCTTACCCTTTTAAATTTTTTATTTCTCTAATATCAAAAGTTCTATACTTGCGGTATAATCTAATAGCTATAGCCATAAGCATTGCTGTGGTAGCCAAACCAATCACGATAGCTGTCAATACCATAGCCTGGGGCAATGGATCAACATAAGTCGGGTTTGATTCTAAACCGGTAATAATTGGTGCGATTCCTCCATCGATATAACCTATTAAAACAAGGAGTATAAAGATGCTGAATTCCATTATTGATAATGAAATTACTATCTTAATAAGGTTTCTCCTGGTAATCAAACCATACAAACCCACTAAAAATAATATGAAACATAAAATATAGACTATCATTCTTCTATTTCTTCTTTATAGATTATTAATGCTAGAAATATTGTTAATAGTGCTGCGGCTACTTCTATTCCAATAAAGATATTATAAAGTGGAATTGCTCCGGCACTTATTAATTCTCCCATTTTACCTGTAGGTAAATAATTATTGAAAAAAACTTTTGCACCAATAAAGAATCCAGCTACTGCCATCATTAAAACAACAAGAATAGAAACGCTCTCAGATAATGAAGAGCCAACTTCCTCTTTTTTAAGTTTTATGGCATCAGACCCATTGGCCAGGATTACCAGGATGTATGCACCTGCAATTAGTGCTCCTCCTGCAAAACCTCCTCCCGGGGTAAGATGCCCATGGACAATAATATAGATTCCATAAAGGAAAATGAGCCCTGCGATTAGCTGTGCTACTTTTTTTACTATGATTGACATTCCTTTCATGGTATTACTTTCTTCCTTTAATTCTTAAAATAGTTAAAACGCCTAATGCTGCTGTAAACAGAATTGTTGCCTCTCCCAGCGTATCATATCCGCGAAAATCGAATAGGATTCCTGTTACCAGGTTAGCACTACCGGTTTTTGCAGCAGTTTCTCCAACATAAGCACTTGCCATTCTTAAAGTATGTTCTCCAAATGGATTTAAATTGCTAATAGCTTGAATAAAGAAAAATACAAGTACTAACATGAATACTAGTGCAAGTGATATGTTGATTATTTGGCGTCGGTCAATTTTTACTTTTAGTTCCTCCCGGGTACTGTCCAGAATAACAGCTACCATAATAATCAGAGTTATTGTTTCAACAACAATTTGAACAATGGCTAAATCAGGAGCCTTAAGTAATAGGAAACATATTACCAGGCTATACCCAACAATTCCTGCAGCTATTATGGCTGATAGCAAATCTTTAGCATGTAGGGCAAATATTGCCCCTATAATCATGAATCCTAATAATATTGATAGTGTTAATTCCATAAATGCTATTTTAGAGTAATATGATTAACATAATTATTAATCCGGCAAATACCCAGATAGTATAATTGGGTAAAGCCCCTGTATGTGCCTTTTGCAGTCCTTTGCCAAACCAAGAAATAACTTTCTTTGAAATATCATATATATCGAACCAACGTTTTTCGGCTTTTTCATAAAGAGTTTTTAGGAATCCAAAATTCTTAATTGTTTCGTAAAACCCGGTAGTTGCAAAGTGTGAATCTTCTCTCATAGTTTCACCGCCACCAACAAAACTATCTTCTGTTCTGAAGTTTTTAATATTTCCGATTAAATAAATGAGTAACCCTAAGACAATAGATACAAGAACTAATATTGAAACATTAGTGGAGTTCCATAACCCTATTAATTTTATTTCTCCGACTATTGGATTGAATAACTTCGGAACTACTATATTCGTAGAAAATACTCCAAAAACTATACATGCAATGGCCATTAAAATAATAGGTAACCATCCGAGAATGTTAACTTCTTTAACATCTTTAAATTCTTTCTGTTTCTTACCTAAGAATATTCCGGAAATGAATTTAATAAAACTTGCTAATGTTAATGCTGAACCTAATACTGCTAATCCCAACCATACAATCCATAACTGATTGGCAATTCCTGTTCCCTGTCCGAACTCTATTATACCTTGGTATATCATCCATTTAGAAGCAAATCCATTAAAAGGTGGAATACCTGAAATAGATAAAGCGAATATAAGAGCACATATAAAGGTCAAAGGCATAGCTTTGGATAATCCTCCCAGGTCATCAATATCACTTTTCCCGGTTTTCTTTTCTACGTTTCCTGAAACTAAGAATAAACCGGTCTTATATAAGACATTATTAATCATATGAAATAAGCCGGCGACAATTCCAATTATTGATCCAAGTCCGAGTCCTACAATCATATAACCTACCTGTGACACGGCATGGAACCCAAGTAAACGTTTGTAGTTATGCTGAACCAATGCCATCATTACAGCAGTGATAATTGTAACAACACCTATTATAAGCAATGTTAAGGTTAGCCATTGGTTTAAAACAAACATATTATTACAAATCCTAGCAAGGAAGTATATCCCTAGCAATTTATCAAGCGAAGCAGGCATGTAAGCTGCTGATGATGCCGGAGCATCTTTTGAATAATCAGGAACCCAGGAATGAAAAGGGAAGGCACCGGCTTTTGTAAAACTTCCTATCAATAAAGTTAAGAATGCTGTAACTGTTAGTGCATTATTGGTAGCCAGATTTATCTCACTAATGTTAAGCGTATCGGTGATTTTCCATATTATAGCAATTCCTAAGATCATGATACCATCTGAAGCTCCAACAATAGCCAGTGTTTTTTTTGCAGTTGAAGAACTTTCTTCATCAGCACCTTTAATAAGCTTGTATAATGTGAAACCTAAAATCCCCCAGAATATAAGGAATAATAATAAATTATTCGATAAAACTGCTCCATTTGATGCTCCTATTGTAATGAGGAAAAACGCATAATAGTTATATATTTTCTTGTTTTTATCGATATAAAATAGAGAATACAAAACGATTAGAAATGCGAAGATATTTACAAATAGGACTATTAACTGACTTAAATTATCAATATTGAATGATACATACTTAGAAGTATCACTGAGCGAGCTGGCAATTAACTGGCAAAAATTATTACCTGCTAATTGTTTTATGTTTAAAATGCCAACTGACCCATTAAATATCAGTATTGACTGATAAAGAGCAAATAAAGCAATTATTCCAGCAAATATTCCCTTAATAGGTTTTAATTTCTCAGGAATTATAAATAGAAATATTCCTGCTAATATTGGTAAACAAATTATGTATGTTATTTCATTCATGTTTAACCTTTAAAATTGATTCTTAATATTTTCTGTTTTTTTTGCTGATAAAGCAATTAAATCTTTTCCGTTCATTATTTTTTCTCCTGTATTCCTGTCATATGCTACAGCCATACGCTCAGTACAACAATAACAAGGGTCAACAGCAGCTAAAGAAATCGTTGCATCCGAAATAGTTTGTCCAACACAAGATTTCTTGAAAGTTGCAATATTAGTATAACTAGGAGCACGTATTTTATGCCTTGCGGGAGAGTTAGACCCATCGGATAATACATAATGAAATACTTCTCCTCTTGGTGCTTCTGCACGGCCAGTTCCCCAGCCTTCAGGGATATCTTTTACTTTAACATTTATGTCACCTTCTTTTTCTTTCTTCAAACCTTCAAGGCATTGTTCAATAATTGAAATAGATTCGTACATTTCAAGTAATCGTACTTCTGCTTTTGCAAATACATCACCTGCTTCGGCAGTAATAACTTTCCAGTTCACAAGCGGATAGGCTGCATATGGGTCATCACGGCGAACATCAACATCAATTCCTGATGCGCGTGCAGTTGGGCCAACGGCTGCATAATCTATTATGTCTTGTTTAGTTAAAACTCCTACACCTTTCGTTCGAGCATGAAGAACCGGGTCATCCATTACTGCACCAACTAGTAAATTATTCTTTTTCTTGAATTTATCCAGTATTTCTTGAATAAGTGGTATTTTACTATTTTCGATATCTCGGCGCATTCCACCAACTTTAAACATAGCATAGCTATTTCTATTTCCAGAAATCATTTCAAATAAATCAAGAATTGGTTCACGGTATTTCCATGCCCACATAAAAACAGTATTATAACCTAAGAAGTGGCCTGCAAGCCCAACCCATAATAAATGACTATGTATTCGTTCTAATTCACCAATAATTGACCGAATATATTTTGCCCGATTTGTAATTTCGATATTTCCAATTTCTTCGACAGCATTCGCAAAAGCAAAAGGATGCGAAGTCGAGCAAATTCCGCAAATTCTCTCTACCAGGAAGAAAGATTGATCATAAGTTTTTTTCTCGCTCAATTTTTCAATGCCTCTATGGTTGTATCCTGTTTCCCATTTAATGTCTTTTACGATTTCACCTTCGCAATACAACTTAAATAGTTCAGGTTCTTCCTGAAGAGGATGATATGGCCCGATTGGTATGAGTGTCTTTTTTACCATGTTAGCTTTATATCTATTTTTTTATTTTCCTTTTTTAATTTTGAATATCCAATATCGAATGATGAATTTCGAGATTTATTTTCACTTCTTAATTTGTTATTCAGTCTTCAATATTCATTATTCATTTGTTTACAGTTTATTATTTAAACTCGCGTCTATATGGATAAACTCCTTCAGCCCAGTTTCCTTCTGATATTAATTTTCCCGGTTCAGGATGATTGAGAAATACAATGCCATATAATTCATGCATTTCACGTTCGATCCAATTTGTTGCTGAAAACATATTTGACAGTGATTCTATTTCAGGTTTTTCAACAGGTAAAATCACATGTAAATTAGCTATTAAACCAATGTTGTCTTTACTGAAATGATATAGTATTTCAAATCCTTTTTTTGTATGATTTGCTGTAGCTATAATAAATCTTAAATCAAGATCTTTGAAAACATATTCAGCAACTTGTAAAAGGGATTCGGGTTTAATTGTAATTGTTGCCCTTGTTTCAGTTTTTTTGAAAACATCGATTACATCAGTTTTAAACTTGTCGTTAATATTTTTTAATATTTCTTCGGTATTCATAATTGAATCTCTTTTTACTTATTTAAAAGTTTTACAACGCCAGCTAAAATTGCTTCTGGTTTTGGCGGACATCCCGGGATGTATGCATCTACAGGAATTATTTTATCTACCGGGCCGGCAAATGTATCGCCTTCGGCAAATATTCCGCCTGTACAACCACATGCACCAATTGCAACAACTAATATTGGCTTTGAAGCTTGTTCATAAATTTCTAAAAGCCTGCTCTTATCTCTTTTATTAATTGATCCATTAACCAGTAATACATCAGCATGCCTGACACTACCCACTAGCAACATTCCAAATCGTTCAACATCATACCTTGGTGTTAGACAATCAAGTATTTCTATATCACAGTTGTTACATGATGCTCCTCCGAAGTGGAAGAGCCATAATGATTTTTTAAAACAGAATTCTTTAAATCCCACGTTTTTTAGTTT
Organism: Bacteroidales bacterium; assembly: GCA_030635365.1. Taxonomy (GTDB): domain Bacteria; phylum Bacteroidota; class Bacteroidia; order Bacteroidales; family UBA12077; genus UBA12077. The sequence goes on along the minus strand of DAOVYZ010000042.1, from coordinate 3,201 downwards.
TTAATATCCAAAATATGATAACACAATTGCTATTATTGCTAACAGGTTCATCCAAATCACAAAGTATCTTACAGCTTGCTTAATTTTAACTCTTGGATTTGTGTTTCTTATGAGTGTAAGCAATAACACAACAAATAGTATTTTTAAAATTGACCAGAGAATATTGATTCCCTGAAAATTTAATCCACTCCACAACAATCCGATAAGAAATGCAGGAAGAATGAAAAACATGATATACTTTGTTAGTTTAATTAATGCATAAGGTGTTCCTGAGTATTCAATCATTATCCCACTAGCAATTTCAGTTTCTGCTTCAGGCATATCAAATGGAACTAATGCCAGTTTTGCTTGTATGCAAAATATCGCAACGATGAATAAAATAATGCCAGAAATATTCCCGGCAAAAGCTCCATTTAAATTTTGTTCTGCAATAATATCGCTAAAACTAATAGTTAAGCCGGCCTTTTGTATTATAGCTACTATAACTAATAGAAATGTTAATTCATAACTTAAGATAAGCTTCATTTCTCTTGATCCCCCAACAGCTGCTAAAGGATTTCCTGATGCTAAAGCTCCTATAATATATGTAAGAGAAGGAATTGTAAGTAAATAAAATATTACAATTAGATCTCCTTGAAATCCTGATTGTATTCCTAATAATGGTAAAAGGATAAAAACGCCAGATATAGCTGCTCCAAAAACTGCAAATATAGGTGCTAAAAGAAATACTCCTTTAGAACCATATTTAGGTAAAATAGTCTCTTTTACTAATAACAATTTAAAAAAGTCGTAAAACGGCTGAAATAGTGGAGGCCCTTTACGAAATTGTACCCATGCAGTTATTTTTCTATCATACCAAGAAAGAAATGCTCCAATTACTGCTGCAAAAAGAAGCCCAGGATATATTAGAAAATAAAATAATTGTTCTGCCATGATATGAAATTTAAAAACTTGCTAAATGCCTAAAGTTTTAATCTTAATTTTATTTTTTTATTGTTTACATAACATATTGATAATTCCAGGCATTCTAAATTTTATTTATTTTAAGTATTTATTTTTGATCAGTATTCCAGATATGTTCTTTAATTAAAATTTTATCGTTTAATTTATATATGTTTTCTTTTGGATTTTCATCACTATCAACTAATGTGATTGCACCTTGTGGGCATGCCTTAATAAATTTATTTAGTTCATGCTCGTCAGATAAATCAAAGTACATGTCTTTTTTTCTGTGATGATCAAAGAAATCAGTCATCATTGTCCCGAATGGGCAAATTGCAACACATGATTTACATGAAATACATAAATTTGTATACCTGTTAATCATTCCATCAGAATCTTTCTCAAGAGCTTCTGCAGGACAAACACTAATACAAGGAGCATCTTCACATTTTCTACATGTAAATTGAAAAACTGCTAACTCCCGAATTGATTTTAATCCATTCACATTTGGAGGGATGCTGAAAAATCCTTCAGGAGGCGATTGGTCACAACTTTTATCGTCACACAATCTAAATTTACTTAGGTCTATCAATATTTTTTTACTCATATTTTAACTCCAGATATCTGGTTGATCTTTAATTTCATCATATGTAAATACAGGGCCTTCTTTGCATACAAAATATTTACCCATCATGCAGTGTCCGCATTTTCCTAATCCGCATGACATATTTTTCTCCATTGATAAGTAAATTCCATTTTCAGGGTAGCCCATTTCTAATAATTTCTGAGTTCCAAACTTCATCATTATTGGAGGCCCACAACATACTGCAACCGAATTTTTAATATCAACTTTTACTTTATCTAATAACACGGTTGCAACTCCCACTGATTCAGTCCATGATTCATTTGGTTCATCAACAGTTCTATGTACCTCAAATTTTGGAGTGTTCCTAAGCTCATTAACGTATGGCTTATAAATACATTCATCAGGAGTTTTGGATCCGTAGCACAGCGTTACCTTTCTTAATTTGTCGGAAATAGCCGCCAGGTTGTATAATAAGGATCGTATCGGTGCAAAACCACACCCTCCTCCTAATATAAGAACTTCTTTGTCATAGAATTTTTCAACGGGATAACCTCGCCCAAATGGGCCACGTATGCCGAGTGTTTCCCCGGCTTTCATATTATGCAGAATTTCTGTCACATAACCTGTTTTCATTACAGTAACTTCTATCTGCTTTGTTTCTAGTGGAGATGAAGATGGGGTAAAAGGAGCTTCACCGACTCCGTCTACTGTTAATTCAATAAACTCACCGGTTTTAAATGAAAAATCTTCTTCCGGCTCCATTACAAAGGTTTTAATAGTAGGTGATTCTGCTATAACCTTTGTTAATTTTGCCCTAATTGGTTTGTATATGTTTACTTCTGTTGACATATTTATGCTAGTTCTCTAAATAATTCGTTTTTATTTATTTTACCTATACAGGCTTCAATACATCTACCACAACCTGTGCATGCAAGAGATTTAAATTTTTGCGGTTTCCAAACATATTTACAGAAATACCTGTTTTTGAAACGTTTTGGTAAGCCATGCAATGCATCTTCCCCCCCGGCTACTCTTTCAAAACCCGGATATTGACAAGCATCCAGTTGTCTTACTTTTTCGAAGTTAGGCTTATCAATAAGTAAAAAGCAACTACACGTTGGGCATATTGTTGCACATGCACCGCACGAAACACATTTCGACGAATATTTTTCCCAAATACTATCTTTTGCTTTGTTAACAATGCTTCCGGTTTTTTTATAGTCGGGTAAAGTATTATTATCAGCTATTAATTGATTTTCAACTTTACTTTGCTTGAGCTTAATATCATTTACATCAGCTTCAGGAGAATTAGAAACCGTTGTAAGATTTTTGATTTTTGCTATAAATTCTTCTCCTTTTTCCGAAAGTGTTTCTAAATGTATTTTTTCATTTAACAGAGAAAGACAAATATCACTATTCCCTTCTTCAGCGAAAGGTTTTATACCATAACTCATACAATGACAATGTTCTTGTGTGTCAAAGCATGAGGCAGAGATTAGCAGCGTTTTTTCTCGCTTATCTTTATAAGAAGGGTCAATATAATCTTTATCAAGATATATTTCATCAAGAATATTTAATCCTTCTACATCACAATTTGGTGTTCCAATAATAATTCTTGATTGTTTCAATTTGAATTCTGAAGTTAGATTTTCTTTAACAGGCAGAAAAAAAGT
>DAOVYZ010000223.1 GCA_030635365.1 Bacteroidales bacterium | reverse complement strand
CCTGTGTATATTTTTCCCTTTTTCAACGTAGTCCATAAGGTTAGGGTCTTTAGTATACATAGCCATAACTCTTACCTCGGCTGAGGCATAGTCAACTGCTAGTAATTGATGTCCTTTTTCGGGAATAATAACTGCATCAATTGCTGCACATTCAGATGTTCGAGTTATCGCACCAAAATTTCGAACATCAGTTACCTTGTCAAGTATCACAAACAAAGGGGCTTTTCCTGTTTCGAATAATCCTGGTAATATATTTTCTATATTTTGGAATTCGATAGGTGAAATAAATGCTAAAACACCCTGATGGTTCTTTCTGGTTATCCTGTTAATTCTTTCATTGGGGACATATTGAAACGGCAATCCCATCTTCTTTACCAAGCCAATAAGCTCATGATATAGTGCACCCTTAAGGCCATTACTTATCACTAACTTATCTAATTGTTTGCCTGCTTTTATTGCCTCAATAACCGCCCTTATACCAAATATATAATCTTTATTTTCCTGCATCTGTCTATTTTTGATAGTAAAATACCTCCCCGTTATTCCAAATTTTTACTGCTTCATCCCAACCAGTAGCTTTCAATTTTTCACGATCTAATAAATAGTGATTTAAGTTAACCGGATTTTTAAAGTAATTAAATGTGAAACTTATTCCCGGCCCTATGCCCGAGGGATTGTAAATCCACTTTTCCTCCTGTCCTGATTTAAAAATGTAATCCGGTAAACCGTAAACAATATAAATCATTCCCCGATCTGTTTGCCAACCCTCTTTATACGAAGTAAAATAAATATTGGAATACAATACCCTTTTGTAATATACTCTTAAAAGTTCGCGCGACCTTTGTGTATTATTTGCCCTTGCAAGCCAAAAATTATCTACAGCCAATTTAGTATATTTCCCTATTGTATCTGTACTTGATATTGTATCTTTTAAACCCAGGTAAGTTAATGGTTTTATTAAATCTTCAGGAGTTTGGATAACAGGAAAGGGTTTTCCAAAATTATACATGGCAAATCCATTCATTTGATCTTTAATTTCTCTTTCATTTTGTATTTTATCTGTAAAATAATAAACGCCTTCCCCACTAAAATTCAAATAATTAATAGAATCTGTATAACATGTCCAGCTTGTATCCGCAATACCTAAATCTTCTTTTATGGTATCATCCTCATAAGGTACCTGTGGCACTCTGGTACTATTAAGAAAGAATAGCACCTGTAATGAATCTAACTCTTTATTATAATGTTTTATTCCAAATGGAACATTTTTTCTAATGTAAGGATTAAGAATTATTTCATCATTATTCTTATTATAAATCATAAAATCCCGATTACTATATTCATCTGTTCTATCTATTCTTTTAAACGAATATTGATTGTTTTTGCGATTTTGGTCAATCGTAATTATTTCCAGGAAATAATCATATCCGATATTTGAATTTATTGGTATTTCAATTATATGATACTTTACTCGTTCATTTTTCTCAAAATGAAAAGTTGTTGTTAAACTATCTGTTAATCTTTGCTTATTATTTAAATCATAAAGATTATATATTATTTTAACCCGAGCCATTAACTTGTTTTCAGAATTAGCATGATTATAAAGCAACTCCTTTGAATATATTTTTTCTACAATTACAGAGCTTGTATCCGAAGTATTATAAACTTCAATTTCCGGATGAATTGATGAACTAACCGGATCATAAATTCTTTCAAGATTTCGAGGTATAGAGGTATTTTTAGAAACCTTACATGATATAAGGACTAAACAAAAAAATAGAAGAAAGTATTTAATCTTATTAATCATAGGATTTGTATATATTCAGGATCATAAATATAATCAATTTCTTTGTTGTTTCAATTTATCTAACTGTTCGCTTAACTCACTCCATTGTATCATCTCATCTTCTAATTCCTTTTTTAAACCATCATATTTTATAAATAAAGAAGAGTCGCTATTCATTTTATGAGGATCTTCTAATAATTGATTTATTTCTTCGATTTCACGTTCTATCCTTTCAATCTCAACCTCACTTGTTTTCACCTTATTTTTAGCTTTCCTTATCCTCTTATCAAATTCTTTTCGCTCTATATATGATTGTTTATTATCTGAAACATTTTTTCCCTTTTTCTGTAAAACTTGTTTTTCTTTCTTTTCAAGCTCTTTTAAATTTTCTAATTTTCTTTTTCTAAGAAAATCGTAAATCCCACCTATATGTTCTTTAATCCTTTTATCCCTGAACTCATAAACTTTTCCCACTAACCCGTCTAAAAATTCCCTGTCATGCGAAACCAGGATAAGCGTACCCTCATAAGCATTTAAAGCATTTTTTAATATATCTTTCGACCGCATATCAAGGTGATTTGTCGGTTCATCTAAAACAAGCAGGTTATATGGTTTTAACAATAATTTAGCCATAGCCAATCTCGACCTTTCACCTCCTGAGAGTATCTTCACCTTTTTATCAATATCTTCTCCACTAAAAAGAAAAGCTCCTAGAATATCCCTTATTTTTGTTCTTATATCACCAACAGCAATATCGTCAATGGTTTGGAATACTGTTTTATTTTCGTCAAGTAATTCATCCTGATTTTGCGCGAAATAACCTATCGAAACATTATGCCCGATTTTCAATTCTCCTGAATAATCCAAATCTCCAATAATAATTCTTGACAATGTAGTTTTGCCTTCTCCGTTTCTACCCACAAATGCAATTTTCTCACCCCGTTGAATTGCAAGGTCAATATCCTTAAATACTATAAGGCTATCATAATTTTTTGAGATTGCTTTTGTTTGAACAACTAAATCACCGGAACGAGGAGCTGATGGGAATTTTATATTCATTGAAGATGTGTCCTCATCATCAATTTCAATACGCTCAATCTTTGCAAGTTGTTTTATTCGTGACTGTACCTGAACTGCCTTAGTTGCTTTATACCTGAAACGTTCTATAAACTCTTCTGTTTCTTCTATCAATTTCCGTTGATTTCGGTATGCGGCTAATTGTTGTTCTCTCCGTTCGTTTCTTAAAACCACGTATTTAGAATATGGGACATTGTAATCATAAATTTTTCCCAGCGAAATTTCTACCGTGCGTTTAGTAATATTATCGAGAAAAGCCCTGTCATGTGAAATCAATACTACTGCTCCGGGATAATCTTTCAAAAAATCCTCAAACCATTGTATTGCTTCAATATCAAGATGATTCGTTGGCTCATCTAATAACAATACATCAGGCTTTTGCAATAATATTTTAGCCAGTTCAATCCTCATACGCCATCCTCCACTAAATTCAGATGTCTGCCTGTTAAAATCTTTTGCCTGAAACCCCAATCCTAATAATGTTTGCTCAATATTAGCTTCAATAGCACCACCTCCCAGCAATTGATATCTGTCACTTGACTCTGTTAACTCGTGTATAAGTTTTAAATATTCTGCCGACTCATAATCCTCTCTATCGGATAGTTGTGAATTAATCTCTTTGATTTTTGTATCCAACTTCAAAACTTCCGAAAATGCTTCGCGTGATTCTTCAAAAACAGTTTTGCTATCCTTACAAATCATATTTTGCGGCAAATACCCTAAGCTAATATCGGAAGGTACTGTAACTATTCCTTTTGTTGGTGACTGCAAACCCAGAAAAACTTTTAGCAATGTAGATTTTCCTGCCCCGTTTTTTCCAACCAGCCCAATCCGGCCTTTTAGATTTATAATGAAAGAAATATTATTGAATAATTGAAAACCTCCAAAATCAATACTTAGCTGATCAACTGATATCATGTTACAAAATTAATTTTCGCAAAGATAAAATTTAAGTTTAATGGTTAATTGGTTTGAGTGTAAAATTGTATATAAAATCCAATTCTGAACTTACCTAAAAAGATTAAATTTAAATGATAAAGAAATATGATTTTCTTACAATAGTATAATCAGCTTATTAATAAAGCCTCATCCCATACAGGGTTTATATCAGAGATAGCCGCCAATAATGATAATCCTATTCCGGCTATACCCTCCAAAAATCCAAATTCTTCTATCCTACCTCCGTATTCTTCTGCTCTAAATACCTTATAGCCGGATAAACTATCTTCAAATCTTGCCATTTTTAAGGTTTCATTATACCAATAAACAGCTGCTTCTTTAAATTCTTCGATACCTGTATTGAAATACATTCTATTATAGATATGTGCGTTTCCTGACGTACCGTGACACAAACCTGCATCAAACACCCTGTTTTCCTGTAAATTTCTTCTTTTTGAAGAATGTAAAAGAATTTCAATCGCCTTTTGTTCCCATATATTATTTTGCATAGCTTGAGAAGCATTCCACAAAGCCAGACTTATACCCAAATCTCCGTAACACCATGCAAGGCGACTTTGATTGCCCCTATGATCTTTTAACGCAATTGTACTAGGAAAATATGAGGAATATTTTTCTAAATCTTGTTGATTTGATAATAAATAATTTACAGCTCCGTTTAATAATGTTTTTGTTTTCTCTTTATTTATATCTAATGAATATATTTTACTTAAAATAGATATAATGCTTGTAATACCATGTGATAAACTCAGGTTATAAACTTTTTCGTACTTATTCTCATCTACCTCTACATCTGATACCCATTTGCATATATTATCTTCTTTTATGCTCATCTCATCTAAAATATTAACAAATTCTGAGAGAAATGCATCTCGTTTCAAAAGATTTTTTCTCTTTAAAAAATATAAAGCAATACCTCCTGCACCATGTAAATAATCAAAATGCCCTGATTTGATTTCTGCTATCATTATTTTAAATAAATGCTTGTCAAGCTCACCTATTGTCTCGTTTGCATTACAATCCAAAAAATCGTTTTGCTCAAGAAATTCAATAAGCCAACCTATACCTGCAAGGCCACCTGCAAAAGTATGATAGGAAAAGCCTTCGCTTATTTTATTAAAAATATGGTTTATATTCTCAATAGCTTTATCACCACACTGTTCATTATTAAAGGCTCTGGAATAATAAAAATGAAAAAGGCTTTTACCTGCTATTCCTCCCATCAAAGACAAAATATCATCTTCCTGCTTATATAAAATATCAGCTATTTCATGTATTTTATTCTGTATTTTTATTTTATCTTGCTTAATAAAAATTTGATTCCAGCTCATTTGTAAATATATTTTTTATTATAATCAACTAAATTTTATTTTAACAGGTACAAAATAGAATTACTGAAACTTTGGAATTTACATACTTTTCCAATTTTTTAACTTAAAAGTAAAATCTCATCCCATTTTGGTTCTATACCGGAAATTGCAGAAATTAAAGCTAACCCTATGCCGGATATACCTGAAATAAGACAATAGCTTTCAACAGAACCTCCAAATTCATCAGAATCTAATTCTTTAAAACCGGACAAACTATCTTCATATTTTGCCATTTTTAATGTTTCACTATACCAAAAAATTGCAGCCTCCTTAAATTCACTTATTCCTGTTTTTTGGTATATCCGATTAAAAATATGTGCTATTCCAGATGCCCCATGGCATAAACCTGCTTCATTAACCCCAATTTCATTTAAATTTCTATGATTTGTATTATATAATAGAATTTCAATTGCTTTGTTTTCCCATTCCTTATTTTGCAAGCTTTTGGCTGCATTCCATACAGCCATAGCTACGCCTAAATCTCCCTGGCACCACCCTAGTTTACATGTACTGCTTTTATGGTTTTTTAATGCAATAGAATAAGGAAAGTATGAAGAATATTTTTGTAAATTTTGTTGATTTGATAATAAATAATTTACAGCTCCTGATAACAATATTTCTGTTTTTTCTTTATTTATATTTAATAAGTATAATTTGTTTAAAATAGAAATTATACTTGCAATACCATGTGAAAGGCTTAAATTACACCTTTTTATATTCTCATTATTCTCAAAAGTTATTACTTCTAGCCACTTGCAGGTATTATTTTCTTTTATACAGATCTGATCCAGAATGTCAACAAATTCAGAAAGGTATTCTTTGGCTTTATGAGATTTTTTTCTTTTCATCAAATAGAATGCAATTCCGCTTGCATTGAGCAAAAAATCAAAATTTCCTGATTTGACCTCTTTTATCATAATCTTAAATAAATGTTCATCAATACCACCGACTATCTTGTCTGTATCACAAACTATAAAATCATTTTGGGCAAGAAATTCGATGGCCCAACCTATACCTGCAAGGCCTTTGGCAAAATTACAAGAACAAGAATCT
>DAOVYZ010000241.1 GCA_030635365.1 Bacteroidales bacterium | reverse complement strand
GGATATTCTTCTGACATATTTTTAATAAGCCCGGATCTGAATTTGTGGTCTACTTCTAATAATTCATTAAACTGCCTAAACCCAATCATATCATCAATGCAATACCATTCAATTAATTGGCTCATTGCATCCTGTGTTGGAAATCCAGCTTCTGTTGTTTGAAATATTATTTGTTTTGTTCCATCAGGCAAATTCGCTTCTACAACATTACTGTGCTGCTTATAATCTCCTTTATGCCATTCATCTTTCTGGCTATATTTTAACAAAATATTGTGCAGATTCTTTAAGCTATTCTCCGTAATTGAAATATCTTCAAATGAATCTGATATTAAATCCAATGTTTCAAAGTATCCAACAACTTCCTGTGAATCTCTATCTGTAATTTTTGTAATATCAATTTCACTAAGTAAAACTTCAACTTCTTCATCTGACATTTTAGAACCCTCAATACGAGTTGATGCCCCTACACTTCGAACTGTTGCTATAGATTTTAATTGCTTAAGACTTTGTCCCTCTTTTTTTTCTATTGTTGTCCAAGATGCATCAAACCTATCAATATGACTAATTAATCGTATTAATTCCCAATCTGTATTCAGTTTAAAGGTATGTACTTTGTTTTCCATACTTCAAAAATACAAATTTATCTTCAATGTGATACGATAATATTCGTTTATATTCGATAAATATTCGTTAGCTTTGATACGATATGATCCCTTATTATGCGATAGCGGTTCGATAAAATGCCCTGTAACGTTCCTGGCTTAGAAAGAGTGCAGATTTTTCGCCCTGTTTCACTATCACCCGTAATAAAGTTTGAACCCTTAAACTGGTTTTTTGTGGTTTGCAAACTTTGTGCTATCTTCAACTTTTGTTAACGGGTGATAGTGAAACAGGGCGAAAAACCCAGTCTAAGCTTACCCGAGGACCGTTACAACCCATTTTAAGAAGTGAAAATGAATATTAGAAAAACTGTTATTATTATCTTATTCTTATTATGTACAATCTTTTCTGATGGCACAGGAAAAGAATAGAGGAGACATTGTTACTGGCTTTTCAATTGGACCAAGTTTTGCAAATTTCATGAATAGTGGAGCACCTCACAAAATAAATATTTTTGGTTCAGATGAATATCCTTTACCCATTACTGGTGATATTACAAATGCTGTAGCCTATACTGATTACCAGACAAGTCTTTTTAAGGATATTTTTGTTGGCATATCAGTTGGTATCCAGATAGAATACTTTCTTACGAATAATTTGTCAATTCATTCTGGAATATTTTACGAAGAAAAAGGTATTGACCTTAACTACTACAATACAAGAGATGGATATCTGGAAGGAATCAGTGGAGAAATAAGTGAAGTTTATGAAAGAAATATTATTAATAAATATGTTATTGCTCCATTCTTACTCCGAAAATATCTAATTGAAAGAAATAAAATATTTGTTGAGGGTGGAATTTATACGGGATATTTAATTTCATCTGAAATTACGATTCTTGACGAGAAAACGGTTATAAGAGAAACAGGATTTCTATTCGCATCTTATGGCTTCGATAACGAGAAAGATACTGAAAGGGAATTTACAAATAGATTTGATCTGGGTTTCGTAATTGGAACAGGTTTTATAAAAAATATTTCCCCTGAATTAGTATTTACAGCTGAAATGAGAATAGGTTTCGGGATGAGAAAGCTTGATGCTAAATTTAATAATGAATATGAGGTAACTGAAATTCCTATTTCTTCAGGTTATAATCAATTATTGCGTTCAACAAATTATTATGGCTTAAATTCTGATTCAAAGAATTTGAATTTTGTTCTTGCGATAGGTCTAGGATATCATATTGGAAAATAGTCGAGTAGGTAAAGTGGAATCTCACCCCTAAACGTTTATAAGCATTAAATACGGATAATTCTGAATTTGCAATTAATTCATTAGTTTCTAAAAATCGTTACAAACTCAAGTTATTACACAAGTCGCCCCTCCCTATTCAAACCCGAAATCCAAAAAACTTTTAAATTAATTTGTTTTATTAAAAAATACCTCTACATTTGCAGTGTATTAGTTTAGTAATACACTAATAATGTAAGACTATGATAAATTTAGGACAATTAAAATTCGCATATAAAAGAAAAACCGTACTCTTCGAGCAATTAAACGCTAAAATGGATAGCGGTAAAATTTATGGTTTACTAGGGCATAATGGTGCAGGAAAAACGACAATGCTTAAACTAATAGCTGGTTTGTTATTTCCTAAATCGGGTTTTTGTAATGTATTAGGTTTTAAACCCGAATACCGTAACCCAAATTTTATAAAAGATATATATTATATACCAGAAGAATTTGAGTTTCCTGCGTTCTCAATCGAAAAGTATTTAAAAATACATTCTGTATTTTATCCTGACTTCGATAAAGTAATATTAAATGAAATTCTTAACGAATTTGACTTAAGCTATGAAAGTAAATTAACAACTCTGTCTTTTGGACAAAAGAAAAAATTTCTGTTAGCTTTTGCTATAGCCACAAAATGTAGAATATTGCTTATGGATGAACCTACTAATGGCTTGGATATTCCATCTAAAAGTAAACTACGGCAAATAATTGCCAAGTACATTACCGATGAGCGATCTTTTATTATTTCTACACACCAGGTACGCGACTTGGATAATATACTCGACAGTGTTATTGTAATTGAAAGAGGACAAGTAATATTCAGCAAATCCATTGAAGAGATTCAACAAAAACTTGTTTTCAAAAAAGTAAAAAGTTTAGACGATAATAAGGATATTTTGTACTCGAGCAGAGAACTTGGTGGCTTTAATGTTTTAACTAAAAACATACATACCGAAGAAACCAAAATAGACTTGGAAACACTGTATAATGCAATAAACACAAATAAAGAACTTGTTAATAATGCCTTTAATTAATTACTAATATGACTACAAATAAATATTTCAACATAAACCGCTTTGGCAATATTCTCAAAAGAGAGTTGCACTCGAATTTAAAGCACAACTTACTCATAATTGGAGCCATGTACAGTATCTTTACGATAATTTCATTTTTGGTATTTCAATTCGGAGAAACTCCAACAGATCAAGAACTTTTGGATGGTTTTCATTTATGGATCTTTGGTGTAATGCTATTTGTTGGGGGCGTTTTTATAGCCAGCTTATCGTTTATAGATTTAAGAAGCAAAATGAAAGCTCATTTTTACCTATTAATACCCTCCTCAACTTTTGAGAAATTCTTAGCAAATCTGGTTATAACACTTGTTGGATATATGATTTTTATGATAGTATCCTATTTTATCTATTCATCCATATTCAATTGGGTGGTTAATGCTGCCTACGGCATACCTTTTAAAGCAATCGATTTTAGTAATAATGAATTGCTAATTGCTATTCACGTTTTTATTTTTGTACATAGTATATTCTATTTAGGATCGGTAAGCTTTAAGAAATCCCCCCTAATACTTACCCCTATTGCTACATTCATTATTATAAGTGTTTTAATGATTTTAAGTCAAATCATTAAAAAGATAATATTTCCAGATATTAATATAGAGGCCCAAGTTGATGCAGCAAATATGGAAGAATTCTTTAATTTCTATAAGGATATTGGAAAGGTAATTTTGTACTATGCTCTTCCTCCTATTTTCTGGTATATCACTTACCTTAAACTAAATGAAAAGGAATATTAAGATGGAATTTAACAATAACAAAGCCATATATCTCCAAATAACAGACCTATTCTGTGAGGAAATACTGTTAAAAAAATGGAACGGTGGAGATAGAATCCCTTCAGTAAGAGAAATGGCTATTAATATTGAAGTAAACCCAAATACAGTCATGAGAACATACAATTATTTACAGGAAAAAGATATAATTTTTAATAAACGCGGTATAGGTTATTTCCTGTCAGAAGATGCCTATAAAAAAACTTTGGGCATGCGTAAAGATGAGTTTATAAAAAAAGAACTTCCTGCGATATTTAAAACAATAAAACTGTTAGATATCAATTTTGAAGATCTAAAATCATTATATAATAAATATGACTCTAAACAATAATTGAGATGAAACATTCACTCACAAAAGCAGGCACAAAGAGATTATTATACCATGGATGTTCCATCGTTCAAATAGGAATTACAAGAATCAAAGCAAGAATCTTAACTAGTAATAAAATAGTTAGTTAGTAAATTTATAACAGATGAAAAAAAGTAATATCTTTCTTTTAAGCATAGTGGCCATATTCTTTATAATGAATATTGTAATACAATTACATTTAAAAGATGCCATATCAAAAATTGAAGACACAAGCATAGTGTTAAACTACGATAATTTTAACAAACTGAATGTTGGCACAGGATGGTACCTAAACATAGTTAACGGCGAAAAAACCACTATCACAATTAATGAGGACAGTTTAAAAAACCTTTTTTCTATTAATGAAAATATTTTAACATTTGATGATGCTGAACGAAATAATGGAAGAATAAGAGTAGACATAACAAACCCTGCTATTACTCACCTTAACGTTAGCGGATCTTCATACATTAAATACAACATTAATTTTATTGATACAATTTATATTACGCAAACAGGAGAAAGTAGTGTAAGAATTCAAAGTATACAAAATGATGATGAGAATAACTTGGAAGCTGAAGAAGAAATCGGAGTAATTAATTATGCATCTCTGGATTTATCAGGCAAATCGGATATAAAAGTGTACAATAACGTAAATAATTTGACAGGTATGTTAAAAGATTCTAGTCGACTTATGTTTACGGAGCAGGTGTTTTTTACAAATTTTAATTCGTCTAAAAAATCACGCATACAATCATGGTAGAAATTCATATTCACCTGTAACGTAACTCTGACTTATGCGTCTTACAAAATGTAAGACAAATTAAACTTTTTAATGTAATAATATTTAAAAATTGACTACTAACATATTAATTTCATACAAAGATAATTTTAAGCTTCAATATTAGTTTATAATAAATTATCAGTACTTAAAGAGAATGAAGATACTAATTGAAAAGTTGGATAAGACTTATAAAAACGGTAAACGTGCACTTTCAAATATAAATCTTGAGATAGAAAATGGAATGTTCGGATTGTTAGGCCCTAATGGAGCCGGAAAATCAAGTTTAATGAGAATTCTTGTTACATTAATGAAACCCAGCAATGGAAATGTTAATGTAAACGGTTTTGACCTATTAAAAGATCGACGTGATATACGCAGAATGTTAGGTTACTTACCACAGGACTTTAGGTTTTTTACAAAACTAAAAACCTGGGAATTTCTTAATTATGCTGCCGGATTATCTGGTATTAAAGATAAAAAAATAAGGTCTGAAAAGGTAGACGAGTGGCTAGATAATGTCGGACTATTTGATGTTAGAGAACGTAGTGCTAACAAGCTTTCAGGAGGAATGAAGCGCAGGCTTGGCATAGCACAAGCATTAATTGGTGATCCCCAAATTATTGTAGTTGATGAACCTACAACCGGACTAGACCCCGAAGAAAGAATACGCTTTAGGAATATACTATCTGATTTAAGTCAAAAAGATATAATAATAATCCTGTCAACACATATTGTAGGAGACATATCAAGCATATGCCAGAATTTAGCACTATTAAATAAAGGAGAAGTCGGATTTAAAGGTTCTCCCGAAGAGTTAATCAAAAAAACTCAAGGCCATGTTTGGCAAGTAACTACCTCCGGATTCGAATATGAAATGTTAAAAGAAAAATATGCTATTATATCTACAATACCATCAGAAGAAGGATGGGAAGTTCAATTAGTTGGCAATAAATTAGATGTGAAAAATGCTATTGAAATCGAGCCAAACTTAGAGCATGCTTATGTATACTTTATGGAG
>DAOVYZ010000361.1 GCA_030635365.1 Bacteroidales bacterium | reverse complement strand
GTTAGAAATTCTGGTGACCCCGGAGCCGGAGCTTATATTCAAATCCGTGGGCAAAATACTGTTACCGGTAACATCCAACCTCTGATAATTATTGACGGTGTGCCTGTAATAAATTCGAATATAGGAAACTCACAAACAATCGTACAACAATCGCGTTTAAACGATATTAATCCTAACGATATTGAAAAAATTGACGTTTTGAAAGGTGCTTCTGCTGCAGCTGTTTGGGGCACCAGAGCCGCTAACGGTGTAATTGTTATAACTACCAAATCGGGTAGAGGAAAAAATAAAGGTATTTCAGTTGATTTTAGCTCGGGCTTTTATTTCGATAAAATTAGCATCGAACACAAAAAGCAAAATCTTTTTGGACAAGGAAGAGATGGTGCCTTTAACGAAGCCAGAGGAGAAAGCTGGGGTGATAAGATTAGTGACAGAGCCGGAGGAGAAGATATATTTGATAAAACAGGAAGATATTTCGAAGCGGAAAATGGGACTAAATATTATCCTCTCGTTACAAAAAATTCAAAAGAAACTTTCAATGATGTTAACAGAAATCAGGTTTTTAGAGATGGTTTTTCTTCAGATATTAATCTTGGTGTTAATATAAAAGGAGAAAAAAATAATATATTCCTGAGTATTGGTAATTGGAATCAACAAGGAATAATGAACGGACTATCGGATTATCGCAGAACTACTTTGAGAATAAACTACACGTCAAATTCGACAGAAAGATTAAGGTTTAAGCTAAACACTTTTTATTCTAACAGTTCAAGTAACAGAATTCAACACGGTTCAAACACATCCGGTTTATATTTTGGTTACTTACGAAGTTCTCCGGACTTTGATAATACAGATTATAAGGGTACATATTATGATAACAATGGGGTTCCAAGTATAAACTCTCATAGGTCATACAGAAGGCATTTAGGAGATGCAGCCCCTGCATATGCTAACCCCGGATGGATATTAAATGAGATGGTAAATACATCTGATGTAAATAGAATTATGTTTAGTCCGGAGTTACAATATAATATATTAGCAGGTGAGAAACTATCTTCAAAGCTAACTGTCAGATTCGGGAACGATATATCAATAGATAAAAGAATAACTTTTTACCCTGTAAACACCAGAAGTAGTTTGGCTTCCGGATATTTTGCCGAAAGTTGGAGGGTAGGAAGTGAGCATATACTGGAAGCATTTACAAGAACCGTTCATAACATGGTGGAAAACTTTGATTTCGCATGGATTATCGGAGGGCAGTATAATATACGCAATTATAACCGCCATGCTGGAACTATGACAGATTTTATTAATCCGAATGATCAAATATATGATTATTCAAACGGAACAAATGAAAACATAATACCCAGTAAATATGAATCGAAGAAATATACTGCTGCCGGTTATCTTGTTTTAAATCTTGACATGTATGATCAGGTTTTCTTTGAACTTACGGGTAGAGCTGAAAAATCAAATTCATATAGTAATACCATCTTTTATCCGTCGGCTTCAGTTGCATGGCAGTTTACAAAAACCATCGTACCAACAAATAAAATTTTGTCTTTTGGTAAACTAAGAGTATCCTACGGTACAGTTGGTATAGAGCCCCCGTTATATGTTGGCGGTACAGACTTTCTAAGTGTAGATGTTAATTCCAGATGGTCAGATCATTTGGATGCCGGTTACTATGGTGGAGGCTTGCGAAGATCAAAAAGACAAGGAAACGACAACCTGGCACCTGAAAGAAAAACAGAATTTGAGATAGGTACAGACATTAGGCTTTTAAGTAACTATTTATCTGTTAGTGCCACTTATTATCAAAACCAAACAGAAGATGCAATTTTTGCTGTTAATGTTCCTGCATCCTCAGGCTATTCGTCCAAATGGGAAAATGCAGCAACATTGTCTAACAAAGGTATAGAAATAGATGTTACCGGTAGTATATTCAAAAAGGGTGATTTTAAGTGGGATATTCTTTTCAACTTTTCTCAAAATAAAAATCTAGTCGAAGATTTAAAAGGTGTAGAATCTATATTATTAAATGGCCATACTAATGCATCTTCGCGAGCTGTTGAAGGATATGCATTAGGAACTCTTTGGGGTGGCAAATGGGATAGAGATGAGGCAGGAAACCTTATTCTGGATAATAATGGTTTTCCTACACAAGCACTTACACATGGCATTCTTGGCGATCCTAATCCTGATTTCAGAGCCGGCCTTGGAACTACAATCGGATTCAAAGGTATTTCAATAGGAGTATTATTTGAAACTTCGCAAGGTGGCGATATGTGGGCAGGAACCTACGGCGTTTTAAATCATTTTGGAATAAGCCCTGTTACGGCAAATGAAGTCACTCTTACTAATGATGTAGTTAATTATAGTGGCAATACAATTACAGCCGGTACAACTGTAAGAGGTAATTTGCATGATTTTGGTGAAGGCGATGTACTCCTTGATGAACAATGGTATCGTTCATTGGGAGGCGGTTTTGGTGCCGTACAAGAACAATTTGTATTTGATGCATCGTTCATTAGGCTACGAGAAGTTTCTGTATCATATTCTTTACCGCAATCACTTATTACAAAAATAAAACTTTCTGAAGTTTCAATAAGTTTAATAGGAAGAAATCTCGCATTATGGTCAGATTTTGCCGACAAGTATGGTGTTGATCCTCAAACTAACTTATACGGTGCTTCTAACGGGCGAGGTTTGGATTATTTTACGAATCCAAGTACTAAATCTTATGGTTTTAAACTTTCAATCGGATTTTAAAAAATAAAAATTATGAAAAAAGTATTTTTATATATAGTAACAACTATTATTGTTTTTTCTGCCTGCGAAAAGGTTGAATTTACAACAGAAGATCCAAATAGCTTTGAAGATGCTACTGCAACATTAATGATTAATGCTCCCCTGTTGGCTAATGCTGTTGTTATTGAAGGTGAATTAGCCAGAACAGGGTCTATATGGGCAGGGCAACTTACAGGTGCCGACAGGCAATATATATCTTTAAACAGGTATATTGTAACAAGTGCCGATTTTAATACAATTTGGGGAATATTGTATGCTGAGGGTGTAACCCAAAGTAGAATTCTGCAAAAAAAAGCTATTCAAGAAAATAATGATATTATTGGAGGAATTGCTATGATTGCAGAGGCAAACATTGTTATACAAGCTGCTGCCTTATGGGGAGATGTTCCTTTTTCTGAAGTTGGTGATGTTAATCAATATCCTCAACCAAAGTACGATGCTCAAAAAGATGTGTATAATGCCTTGCTTACATTATTGGATAATGCCATAATTAAAGTTGGCAATGCAACAGGTGAGTCTTACGGAAGTGAGACTATTGGTGAAGATACAAGGGCTACCATGCAATGGTCAGAAGTTGCACATTCTCTAAAAGCCAGAATTTATCTGCACCTTGGCGATTATTCCAATGCCCTTACCAGTGCTGATAACGGTATATCTTCATCTTCGGGTGATTGGTTTTTTTATCATCAAAATATTAGTAATGGAGCCAGAAATATATATTATAGATTTTGTGCAACAAAAAAGAAAGGATATATGGATGCCAGTGATGCCCATATGCGTACGCTTATGCAAAATCGAAGTGATGCAAGATCCAATTACTATTATAGCGGTTCAAAACCCGATTACACAAGCAATGGTATATTTTATAGGGATGTAGATTTTCCGGTAATTACATATTACGAAACTGAATTAATTAAAGCCGAGGCTGAACTATTAGCAAATGTTGATCCTGACAATGCCTTACAAGCATTAAATAATGTGAGAGCATACTGGGATGCCCGTATGGGAGCAGGCTCTTTCCCTGCTTATATCCCTGCCGATTTTGCAAATAATGCAGCCTTATTAAGAGAAATACTAACGGAAAAATATATTTCGTGTTATGGTCAGATAGAAGCTTTTAACGATATGAGAAGAACCGATAATTATATTGGTATACCTTTAAAAGCAGACGCTCCAACACAAAAAATGCCTGAGCGTTTTATTTATCCTCAAACCGAAATTAATTCAAACTCTAATGTTCCAAACATTCAGGATGTATTTACACCAACATCAGTAAATGAAGGAACTTATCCGGGAATATAAAAGTATAAGAATATCCTGTGAGCTATTTTGATACTCATAGGGTATTCTTTGAAAAAAGTCATCAAAATTATGAGAAAGTCAAACAATTTTTGAATTAAAGCACCAAACCAGCGGCTGGCAGGTAACAAAAAACAAATGACAAACCAGCCTGCCGGACCAATGCCAATTAGTTAAGAATCATACTGGCAAAGCCAGTATTAAAATTAAAGAAAAATAACAATTCCAATTACTAAAAATTAATGATGAATAAATTAACAAACATTAATTCGCCACAGATTCACAGATTTCAGATTTTTTTT
>DAOVYZ010000344.1 GCA_030635365.1 Bacteroidales bacterium | reverse complement strand
TTATGTTTTTAAAATAAATTTCGTAGCTACTTAAACAATCTTTAAGCATAGCATCAACACCATTACTGGTTATAGTTCCACCAGATACGCCATCAACTTCATATTTTGAGTCAGGGTTTGCTGTTCCGCCTTTTAATATACTTACAGAAACAAATTGGCCATAGGTATCGAAGATTTCTTTGCCAATAAATTGAGATTGGAAATCTTCAGTTTCAATTTCAGCACCAAGGCCCGGAGTTTCTCCTTTATGGCTAAAATTGGTGCCAAATATTGTTGAAAGGTTATCTTGTAATGAAATATACCCCCATACCGGACCCCATAATCCTTTACCATAAACAGGTATAATATATTGTTTTGATTCATTCAAAGTACTAACAAAAATTGGAAGATTTCTTTCCTCTAAAGATTTTGCCAATTCCTTTTTCATATCAACCTTAAATGCATCTACACCTTCTTGTATTTCTCCTTTTGTATTTATCGCATAACTTTCAATAATGTATTTATCATAAAGGCCTTCTGCATTTTTAGTTGTACTTACTATATTAATTGAAGTAAGAATATTTTGTTTTTTGTATATTTCATTATTCTTTTTTTGTAAGGGCTGAAGAGTCATTGCTGCAATAGAAAGAATTACTGCAACTACAACGATCATAATTGATGAAAAAACAAAAATATATGTATTGCTATATGATTTCATAACTAATAATAATTTTAATCTTTAAACTTTAGCTCTTTTCAATCGTTTCTTTATATTTCCTTCAATTACGTAGTGATCAATTAAAGGAGCAAATACATTCATTAAGAGTATAGCCAACATAACTCCTTCGGGATATGCCGGATTTATAACCCTTATTAATATAGCAAGAAATCCAATTAGAAATCCATAAATGACTTTGCCTTTCCGTGTTTGTGCCGCCGATACAGGATCTGTAGCCATAAAAACAGCACCAAAAGCAAATCCTCCAAGCAATAAGTGTTGCCATGCGGGAATTTCCATAAATGGATTTACAGCAAATATGTTAAGTAATAGGCCCATTACTAAACCACCTATTATTGTTGAGAACATAATGCGTGCACTCCCAATACCTGTAATCAATAGAATTATTGCACCAATTAAAATGGCCAGAGTAGATGTTTCGCCAATAGAACCCGGGATATTACCAAAGAAGGCATCAGAAATTGAAGGCAATTTTGTTAGAGCAGCATCAATCTGTTCTTTAAGCTGTGATACCAAATCCATATTTCCGGCTATTTCTGCTTTTTTAAGTTTGGAGGCTAAGTCAACTGTTGTAGCTGCATTAGCTAATGGTGTTGCACCACTATAAGAATCAATTATTGTTCCTCCTTTTATCATACCATGAGTCCAGACTTTGTTGCCTGACATATAGGAAGGATATGCAAAGAAAAGAAAAGCACGTGCTGTTAATGCGGGATTTAGTATGTTCATTCCTGTTCCACCAAATACTTCTTTACCTATAATTACGGCAAAAGCTGTTGCAAGTGCTACCATCCATAAAGGAACATCTACCGGAAGTACAAGGGGAATTAATATCCCTGAAACAAGAAATCCTTCGTTAACCTCATGCCCGCGAAATTGTGCAAATGCAAATTCAATACCCAGTCCGACTGCATATGATACAACAATTATTGGAAGTACTCTAAGAAAGCCTAACCAAAATAATTCAAATAAAGTTCCCTCTTGCCCGGTAGCCGCATAATGATGAAAACCTATATTCCACATTCCAAATAACACTGTAGGTACAAGTGCAAATACAACTATCGCCATTGTTCTTTTCATATCGTTTGCATCACGAATGTGTGTTCCCTTTTTTGTTACAGTGTTTGGAACAAACATGAAAGATTCAAAAGCTTCGAATGTAGAATGAAATTTTTCCAATTTCCCTCCTTTTTCAAAGTGAGGTTTTATTTTGTCTAAATATTTCCTTAATGGCTTCACTATTTTAATGTTTAACGTTAAATGTTTAATGATTTGTTACTCTGTACTACAACTGTAATTAAAATATAAGTAATGTAATAGTCGTTAGTCAATAAACATTAATAAATAATCATTTCTTAGCTCATTTCTTTTCTCATCAAATCAAGTCCGTTTCGAATAATTGATTGTACTTCAGTTTTTGATGTACATATATATTCGCATAAAGCAAAATCTTCTTCATCAACTTCATAAATCCCAAGTCTTTCCATTTGGTCAATATCTTCAACCAAAATAGCTTTTATAAGCTGAACGGGTAATATATCTAAAGGAAATACTTTATCATATTCTCCAGACATAACAAATGCCCTGTTTCCTCCATGTATGTTTGTATCAACCCTAAATTTCTTACCGGGTATCATCCATGAAAAAAGGGCACGGGAAGCTGTATGTTTTTTGAAACCCGGTGTAGCCCAGCCAAAAAACTCATGATAATTACCTTCTGGAATTACAGTTATCTGGTTATCATAATATCCTACAAAACCATCATCTAATATAGTTGAACCGGTTAATGCATTTCCACTTATATATCTTAGCTCTCCTTCTGCAACATTTTTTTCAACTATATTTTGGATAGAAGCTCCACCTATTATTTTGTAATATTTAGGAGATTTTACTTCGGAACCGGTTAATGCAATTATTTTTGTGGCATCATAAATTCCCTTTTCAAATAAACGCCCTATAGCAATTATTTCTTGCGGGTAAGCATACCAAACGATATCTCCCTTATTTATGGGATCAATTTTATTAATCTGAATACCAACATTCCCGGAAGGGTGTGGCCCGGTAAATTTATTGATTTGAACTCCTTTAGCCTCAACAAATGTATCGGCAGCCGGGTAATCAGCATTAATGTTAAGATGAATTGTGCCGTTTGTCAGTTTTGATAATATATCAATTCCTTTCTGAAAACAACTCGTACAATCTTTAACGACATAATCCATATCCGGTGCTAAAGGAGCACTGTCAAACGCAGAAATAAAAATAGCTTTTGGGATATCATTTGGATTTGCAATTGTTGAGTAAGGCCTTTGCCTGATTGATGGCCATAATCCACTTATTTGCAATATCGCAATAATTTCTTCACGTGAAAATTCGTTAGAAACACTTATTTTAAAATCTTCATATTCAATTGTTGAATCTGCTTTAATAACAATCTCTTGTATTACTCTTCTTTCACCACGGTTTATAGCTGTTACCTCCCCACTAACAGGCGAAGTAAATTGAACTTCCGGTTGGAATTTATCATAAAACAGGGAAGTTCCGGCTTTGACCTTATCCCCAACTTTAACTACTAATTTAGGTCGAATTCCTTTGAAGTCTGTTGGTTTTATAGCATAGTATTCAGCTTGATTTGCCTTTTTAATTATTTTTTCGGCAGTACCAAGCATATTAATATTTAAGCCTTTTTTAATTTTAATAACTTTCGACATGCTAAGTTGATCTATTTATGTAATTATGACCTGCTAAACAAATGTATAAAATATATTACTTATATCTTTTTTACAATTTACAACTAATATAACTTAATAATGCTTACAACTTTTGTTGAAAAAATAACACTATTAAATTATTCCCTTTTTACCCCCATAAAAACTTACAATATGTAATATTAAAGTTGCAGTTTTACTACTGTTATAAAGGTGTGTGCAAATATAGATTTATTTTTTATAAACATATATAAATTATTTGACAAATGACATTTGTCATGAATTGATTTTTATCAACATCAAAAAATACCTTCATTAAATTATTATAAATTATTGATTTAGTTTAATGCTGCTTGTTAATATAAATTTAAACAAAAAAGACACAGTTATTTATTTACTGTGTCTTTTTATAATAAATTTTATGTAATTAGCCATTCCATCCGGCAAGTCTTGCCCATAACCACCAGGCAGCATAAGCTTTCATATTTGCATTTACAGCATAGCTATGAGCTGAGTAACAATCATACCAATCTACATCTTCTGTATGCGAATTTTGCCATTCCAGGGCCCAGTTTGCATCTCTTGTACCATCATTGTCCGAATCATAATCGCAATTATCATTCGGAATTTTGTCACCAAAATATGTTCCATCAGGATTATAACATTCTATATCAGCAAAATCATATAATATCTTGTTATTTTGTTTACAGAAATTACGAATTTGTTCATTTCTCAAATGCAAGTTGCCTTCTAACCCCGTACCATCTAGGTGTCCTGTCATATATACAAATTTAATATTTGGGAAATCATTTTCTAATCCTTGCATAAGTTGCAGGTAAGTGTTAATATTTTCTTCAGTGGCAGAACTAACCTGGCCACACCATGACCAAATTACAACATTTACGTCAGTATGGGCAGCAATATAAGTTCTTGTATTTTGCTCCCATTCAGTTCGGTTTGGATTACCAAGATCACCGCTTACCCCTCTGTCATGAATGTCCAATGTTACTTCACTATCTTCATGTACCCATGAATATAAATTTCCTTTAAAACTAACAAGTCCGGTCATACCTGTAATTAATTGGCTGCCAT
>DAOVYZ010000341.1 GCA_030635365.1 Bacteroidales bacterium | reverse complement strand
GGCTATGATTACAAATGCCAGTCGTGAAGGAGCGCGGGCAGGGATTGTCTTCGTTCAAGATGGAATGATATCCGATGAAGGATTTGAGCAAATGAATCAAAACATCAGTGCGCTTAAGTATTTGTTTATTTGCATTGCTAATGAAGATATATGGAAGATGACTTTTGTTTTTAAATGGCCAAATTTATATGTTCCAGATCCACAAGTGGAAAAGATATTTAGATGTACTTTTCAGGAAGGCCTTGAAGATATTGATGAAAGTTTTTTTAATTATAAAAGGCTGCTTTATCTAACTCTTCCGGATAATTTAAAGAAAAAAGTAAATAATCCGGATAAATATGCAGGTTATAAAGATTCTGACTACATGAATGAAAGAGTGGATTTATTAAATTCTATAGATGATGGTGAAGAATGGCATGAACCTTATGTAAAAGAAGAGTTTGACGTTGGACGAAACGATTCCTGCCCTTGTGATAGTGGTAAAAAGTATAAAAAATGCTGTTTAGGCAAAAATTAGTGCCAGACATAAGCAGTGCTCAATTAGGTAACTTATCATCAAGAAATAGATATAAAGTCAGGTCATTACCGTCAAACTTTGCATATTCGATACTGCTTTATAATACCAATTAACCATTGGATATCTAAGAATTCAATTTCTTTTCTCTTTCATTCGTACAGATTACATAATTTATTTTCTATTTTTACGTTAAAGTCAAAAAAATGAATGTTCTATCCATATGAACCAGATATATTCAACAATCATACGAACTGCGGTTTTATACATCCTTTATTCATGGGGTATTGGAATTTCGGTTTATGGGGCATTGAATAATGAACCGGATTCTGTCTTTAGCAAATTTCAACATTATACCCGGGAAAATGGTTTGTCGCACCCGGAGGTTTATGATATTCTTAAAGATAGTACTGGCTATTTGTGGATAGCTACTGCCGATGGATTAAACAGATTTGACGGGTACAATTTTAAAACATACAAGCCTATTCCGAATGATTCCACTTCGTTAAGTTATAATTGGGTATGGGATCTATATATTGATAGCAAAAAAAGGTTATGGGTAAGTACCAGGCAGGGATTAAACTTATACGATCCTGTAAACGATTGTTTTAAACAGTATTTTAACGAAAGTAAAGTTGAAACTAATATCTGTGGTATAGCAGAATCCCCTGAAGGAATCTTCTGGATTGCAAGTTGGGGTGGTTCCCTTATAAAATTTGACCCGGATAAAAATACAACCAAACAATATATTATAGATGAAAATACTAAATTTAGAAATTATATTCGAAAAATAGCTACCGACAATTATGGTAATATATGGTTAGGTACCTGGGGTGGTTTAATTCAATTTCATCCGGAAACAGAAAAGCTTACCCGGCATATTCAGGTCAATGATCCCGAATGTCAACACATTATATCTTTATATACTTCCGGAGATAGTATTTTTGTCGGTTATTTGAATTGCACAACAGTTCTTCTTGTAAGGAATGATACTTCTTATGTTCTCGTTGCAAACAACTTGCCGGAGCTATCTTATAGTTCTTTTCTACAGGATAAAAATAATACATTTTGGCTGGGATCTTTAAATTCAGGACTATTTGCGGTACATTCTGATAAAACAACGCACCGTTTCTCTGGTAATCAGAATAAACCAGGCAGCCTCAATGGAGCTACCATTTTGTCATTATACCAGGATGATGCAGGCTTACTTTGGGTAGGAACAAACAAAGGATTAAACGTCCTAAATCCATATAAGAATCAGTTTAAAAAGATTAAGCATTTAAACTCAGCAACTATTACAGGTGATGAACTGATATATTGTTTTGAAGAGGATAAAAACGGAAATATCTGGATTGGTAGCGATCAGGGATTGTATGAACTTTATCCTAAATCAGGTAAAATTACTAAATGGCCTTCTTTATATAATTTTTCCCAGGTATATTCATTAAAATTAATCGATAATAAATTATGGATGGGAACTAACCTTGTTGAGTTATTATATTTTGATTTAACCAAACGGGTATTTGTAAAAACACACCCAATACCAGAGAATGAACAAACTACCTTAAAAGAACAATTAGTTACCCTGGAGACTAATGGCTATATTTTATGGATTGGTACCGATCAAAAAGATGCGTTTGAATATAACCTGAAAACAAACAAACTAAAGACTTTAAATAATCCCAAGGATACAGAAAACATTAGTTCATATGCTTTTGAAAAGATTTTTGTTGACAGCAGAAAAAATATTTGGTTTGGCTCAAAGGGGAGAGGACTACACGTTAAGTTTTATGGACAAACAGGTTATACATCTTTTATTCATTCTGCAAAAGACACCGAAAGTCTAATAAACAATATCATTACTTCCATAACGGAAGATGCTTCAGGTAATATCTGGATTGGTACTAACGGAGGGCTAAGCCGTTTCATACCAACGCTAAATAAATTTGTTAATTATACCGAAAAAAATGGTTTGCCCAATAATGTGGTATCCGGAATAATTGCAGCAAACGATGGAACAATCTGGATAAGTACCAATAACGGGATAGCGAGCATGGAAGTTGAATCTGAAACTTTTACAAATTATGATTACACCGATGGAATACAGCGAGGTATTTTTCTCCCCTCTTCTTCATTCAAGGATTCGAATGGCAATATTTATTTTGGTGGGATAAAAGGCCTTACATTCTTTAAACCAGACAGCTTAAAAATCTTTAATAATAAACCTAAAATCGTAATTTCTTCCATTAAGGTAATGGGTCAGGAGCGTTCTGAGTTTCTGGATAGAAAAGAAATAACTTTATCTCATAACCAAAACTTTATTTCTTTTGAATTCGTGGCACTTGATTTTATAAATTCTGCGAAGAATAAGTATGCTTATCAAATGGTTGGCCTTGATAGAAACTGGACAAATTCGCAAACTAACCGAACTGCTAATTATACCGGATTAAAACCGGGAGGTTATATTCTTAAAGTAAAAGCAGCTAATAGCCATGGGGTATGGAATAATGAAGGAATCTTGCTACAGATTACTGTTAAACCTCCATGGTACTTCTCCAAAATGGCCATTATGTTTTATATTTTATGCGTTTTATTTTGCCTGTATTTATATCGAAAATATCTTATCAACCGCGAAAAACTCAAAGCCAGGATCAGGATAAAAGAACTGGAATCTAAAAAATTAAAGGAACTGGATAATGTAAAATCAACGTTTTTTGCTAATATATCCCATGAATTCAGAACACCTCTTACCATTATAAAAGGCATTACCCAAAAAATAAAAGATAATTTACAAACGGAAACAAGGGAACAATTTCATCACGATTTTGAAATGATCGATCGTAATGGTGACAACCTGCTTAATTTGGTAAATCAAATGCTTGATCTTGCAAAACTGGACAGTAATAAACTGGTTTTAGAACCGGTACAGGCCGATGTTGTATCCTACCTTGAATACTTGTCCGAAAGTTACTCTTTGCTTGCAGCTACAGAAGGAATCCAACTTACAGTTTATAAAGAAATAGATTCCTTGATAATGGATTTTGATTCTGAACAACTGAAAAAAATTGTATCAAACCTACTTTCCAATGCCATTAAACATACTCCGGAAAATGGCTGTATTGTTTTTCATATTTTATCCGAAGAAAAGAGTAACCGGCTAACATTTAAAGTAAAGGATACCGGAACGGGAATGCCGGAAGAAGTTCTTTCAAGAATATTTGAACGATTCTACCAGAGGCCGGGTATTTTGGAAAATACATCCAGTACAGGTATTGGCCTGTCGCTGACCAAAGAACTTGTGGAGTTAATGCAAGGGAAATTACATGTAAAAAGTAAGGAAGGAAAAGGAAGCGAATTTACCGTGCAACTTCCGGTAAATAATAATGCACCCTTTAAAAAAGATTTTTTACCGGATAATTCAACAGAGCAACCGGAAATAAAATCTTTGAATACCGAAATACAAACAGAAAACGAAGGAGCAGATACTCAAAAAAACGACTTACCTCTCTTGCTTTTAATTGAAGATAATGCAGATGTCGCTTATTATATTGAGTCCTGCTTGTCCGATCAATACCAGGTGGCTTGGTCGAATAATGGTATTGACGGTATCTCTAATGCAATGGAAAGTATTCCGGATATAATTATTAGTGATGTAATGATGCCGGAAAAAAATGGTTATGAGGTTTGTTCAGAACTAAAGAATAATGAACGTACCAATCATATTCCGGTAGTTTTACTGACTGCCAAATCCGGAGAGGAAAATAGAATAATTGGAATTGCTTCAGGTGCGGATGCCTATCTGGAAAAACCTTTTAATAAAACAGAGTTGCTGATCCAACTTGAACAATTAATAAAAATTCGCCGTCAATTACAGGAAAAGTATCAAAATGCAGAGAATGTCAAAAATGGAACTGTTAAAGATGAATTTCTTCAAAAGGCTATATCTGTTATTGAAAAGGAGATGCAGAATCCGAAATTCAATGCGATGGCACTTGCATTTGCTCTTCAGTACAGC
>DAOVYZ010000209.1 GCA_030635365.1 Bacteroidales bacterium | reverse complement strand
TACTAAATCGCCATCAGCAATTCTAACTAAAAAAGAAGCAAAAACATCCGGATCACCTTTTACATTTCCTGATTTTTCATAACCAAAATTATATAAGTTTATTCTTTCAACTTCATGAACAACTTTATCTTCATTTTGCTTTACCATAATATTTGAATTATTTAGGGTTTAAATTTATATTATCAATATGTGGATAAGTGATTTTAAAGTTGCAATATATAATTTTAAAATCATTTTTGGTAAAAATATCGATACTAAATCACAACGAAAAATTTATAATTTTATTACGAAAACCATTCAAAATTAATTGATTGTAGATATATTCATCCTTCTATACCCTTTAATAACACTTCATTTTAAAGGCTACACATACTTTAACTTTAAAACGTTATTTAGCATTTCTGTTTTATAATATGCAATTTCATTTTTTAATGGATGGTAACAAAATTATCTTTACAACTTAAATTAAAATATATGCCAAAATCTATTCAGTCCAACATTTTTAAACTATACATTATTAAAATTGCTAAATGGTTTATGCTTTTTATGCCTGTGGTAGTTCTTTTTTATAAAGATAATGGACTTGAAATGCGGCATATTTTTATTCTCCAGGCAATTTATTCAATTGCAATTGTAGTGTTGGAAATACCTTCCGGATATTTGGCTGATGCTCTTGGAAGAAAATTTACTCTGGTTATTGGGACTATGTTGGGCTTTCTTGGTTTTTTAACCTATAGTTTTTCATACGGTTTTATTGGTTTTCTTATTGCTGAAATTATACTTGGCCTGGGACAAAGCTTAATTTCAGGGGCCGATTCTGCAATGCTTTATGACTCTTTGCTGGAATCAGGAAAAAAAGAACAATATATTAAATACGAAGGAAGAATAGTATCAATAGGTAATTTTGCTGAAGCAATTGCAGGGGTTTTAGGTGGATTGTTAGCAACACTTAGCTTTCGATACCCATATTATGCTCAAACACTTGTAGCTTTTACGAGTATACCTGCTGCCTTATTACTAATTGAACCAATTAGACAAAAAATGGTATCTAAAATGAAATTTATTGATATTCTCAAAATTGTTAAATATTCGTTGCACGACAATAAAGAGCTTAAGTGGAATATCATATTTTCATCCGTAATTGGTTGTTCAACACTAACTATGGCATGGTTCGTCCAACTTTATTTTGAGCATGTTTTACTTCCCATTGGCTTATTTGGAGTTTTTTGGACTCTTTTAAATCTTACTGTTGGTTTTAGTGCTATGATAGCTCATAAAGTAGAAATTAAGCTAAAACAAATAAAAACCATGATTGGGATAACTATCATGTTACCTGCCGGATACATTATTGTGAGCCGTATTAATGCATTGTGGGGTATTGGTATTCTATTCATATTTTATTGTGTCAGGGGAATTGCCACTCCCGTTTTAAAAGATTATATTAATCGTTTATGTGAATCGAACATAAGAGCCACTGTATTATCTGTAAGAAATTTTGTTATTAGAATCTTCTTTGCAATTATTGGCCCCTTTGCAGGTTGGTATACTGATACATTTAGCCTTCAGTCTGCTCTTCTATTGTCTGGAATAATATTTTTCACTCTGGCTTCGATTACTTTGGTTATGCAAATTAAGAATTTAAAAGTCTCAAGTGTAGATTAACTTGACGAAGAACTTACCACAGCTGATGTTGTTGCTACCATAACTGCTGTTTGTATTTCTTTTATAGTTTGACTAACAGCTTCGCTAATTTCAATATCTTTTGTTAATTCTTTTATCTTCTTTCTTGCTATCCTATGCTGCTTTTTATCAGTAAACAAAACTCTGGTTAACTTACAGCTATTCATCAAACTTAATAATAATAGATTATCTATATCAGGTTTTTCATTTTTTAATACAATCCCTTTTAGTTTTGATTTCGTGTCCTCTATTGCACCTACAGTAATAAAAGGGTACCTATAAACTTTAAACAATCCCCACACATATGTTTTCTTCTCAATCTTTATTATTCTTTTGGTATTTAAATCTTTTAAAATAGATTTTTTAAATTTTGATACCTTATTTCCCAGTTTATAAACCCAGTATTTTGTCTTTCGATTTTTTCCTGAACTATTTATTAGCTTAATGCTCTCATCAATAACAAAATTGCCGGATAGTTTTTTATCTGATAAAACCAATCTCTTATTTATAACTGAAATTTTATTCAATTCTGATAATTCCAATAATATCGCACCTGCAATACCATAGTTTAATGACATAGTATCTATTAAGAATTTTCCTTTCTTTGGATCTAAAGCCAATAGTATAAACTTCTCAGTTAAATTATAATTCATAATTGTGCGTATTTGATTAGATAAAATTAAGAAATATTATTGTTAAGTTTCTGTTTTATGATCATAGATTTATTGCATTATCCATCTTTTGTAAATCAAAATAACCATAAATTTTACAGTACTTATTTAGAAAATTTTCATAACTTGTTATAAACAAACAATACCGATTCATTTTTATATTAACAACATTAGGCTACTGATTATGAAAGATAAGCTTAAAAATATTCTATTGACCTATAAAAATGAAAAGGATAGTAGTATTTATAAAGCTATTGAAAAGTTGATAGATTCTGAAGACAGCAGTAATAGAAATGACATTACTAAAAAATACAATATTTTTTTTAATAATTCGCAATTAGCCTTTCAATCTCTTGATATTAATGGTAATATATTAGAAGTAAATCAAACCTGGTTGGATATACTTAGATATAATAAAAATGAAGTAATAGGGAAATCGTTTGCCAATTTTGTTCATCCTGATCTTATTAACATTTTCAATGCTCGTTTCAAGAAATTTAAAAAAGAAGGAAATATTGAGGATATTATTCTCAAACTAAAAAAGAAAAATGGTAAATATATATTAGCTTCCTATGAAAGTTGTGTCCTGTATAACGAGAATAACGATTCTACAGCAACTTATTGCTCATTTAGAGATGTTACAAATGAAACAAAAATATTAAATGAACTTAAAGAGAGTGAAGAAAAATATAAAAAACTTATTCATAATCAGGGTGAAGGTATAGGTATTACAAATAAAGATGAAATTTTCACATTCTCTAACCATGCTGCCGATAAAATATTTGGAGTAAAAAAGGGCGGCTTAATAGGAAAATCCTTAGCCCAATTTTTGAGCATTGAAGAACAAGAAAAAATTAAAATAGAAACTTCAAAAAGGAAGAAAAGTAGACAATCAAGCTATGAACTTGAAATTAATAATTTTAAAGGAGTAAAAAAGCATATACTTGTTACAGTCACACCAAATAATGATGATAAAGGAAATTATCTTAATTCATTTGGAATTTTTAGAGATATAACCAGCCGAAAACAAATTGAACAAGAATTAAAAGAAAGTGAAGATAAATTTAAGGCAATAACTAATTCATCTCAAGATGCTATAATATTGTTAGATGATGAAGGGTTAATCACATTTTGGAACCATGTAGCCGAAAAAATATTCCAATATACCTCGGAAGAAGTAATAAATAAAGATTTACACAAACTTATTACTTTAAAAAAATATAGAAGTTTATTTGAAAAAGGATTTGCCAATTTTAAAAACACTGGAAAAGGCAGGACCATTAATAATGTAGTAGAATTGTCAGGAGTAAGAAAAGATGGAGCAGATGTCCCTGTAGAACTTTCACTATCAGCACTAAGGCATAATAACAAATGGTATTCAGTAGGTATAATTAGAGATATTACAGAAAGAAAAGAAAACGAAATCACACTTACACAAAGTGAGGAAAGATTTCGTACTATTTTTGAAATGAATACCGACCTGATAGGAATAGCTAATATGGAAACAGCAACTTTCTTTAAGGTTAATCCTACATTTACTAAAACATTAGGTTATAAAGAAGAAGAGTTTTTGAAAAAACCTTTCCTGGAATTTATTCATCCTGATGATATTGACAAAACGAAAGAAGTTATAGAATCAGAACTTAAGAAAGGGAAAAAAGTTATTCGATTTGTCAATAGGTATCACTGTAAAGAAGGAGGTTATAGAATACTGGAATGGAAAGCATACCCGGTACTCAGAGAGCGAATTCTATATGCAGTAGCCCATGATATTACCAGACGTACAGAAGATGAAAGAAGATTAAAAGAAAGCGAAGAACGATTTAAAAACCTATCGGAAGTTAGTTTTGAAGGTATTGTAATGCACAAAAATGGAATAGCAATTGATTGTAATCAGACTCTTTATAACGTTACCGATTATACAAAGGAAGAAATAATTAACCAAAGTTTATTTAAAATAATACATGAAAAACATCATGCATTAATAGCCGAAAAAATTAAACAGCAATCAACAAAACCATACGAAGTTTCTATTGTAAAAAAAGATGGAACAGAAGTACCTGTTGAAATTGAATCCAGAAGTTTTAAACTCAATAATGAAGATATACGTGTGTCCGCAGTAAGAGATATTACCGAACGTAAAGAAGTTCAACAAAAAATAATTGAAAATGAAAAAAGGTTTAGAACTTACATTGAAACTTCTCCCGTAGGTATTTTTATTGCTAATAGATATGGGAAGCTAAATTTCGTTAATTCTACCGCTCAAAAATTATTAGGTTATTCACAAAAAGAAATGCTTAATATGACTATTCTGGATATTCATCTAAAAGAAGATGCTCTGGAAGTTAAGAAGAAATTTGGCGATTTACAAAACATGGGACAGATTTCAAGTTATGAAACTAGATTTATGACCAAATATGGAAAAATTATAAATATTATTCTCGAAAGCATTAAATTGTCAAAAAATGAATATATTGCGTTTTGTACAAACAATACTGAACAAAAGAGTTACGAAGCAAAATTAAAGGAATTGAATGCAACAAAAGATAAGTTTTTCTCGATAATAGCACACGATCTTAGGGCTCCAATGAACAATCTTGTGGGGTTTTCTGATTTGCTCTTAAATAAACACAGCAACTATTCAAAAGAAAAGTTATCATAT
This sequence comes from Bacteroidales bacterium, assembly GCA_030635365.1. Lineage (GTDB taxonomy): Bacteria > Bacteroidota > Bacteroidia > Bacteroidales > UBA12077 > UBA12077. Next base: position 1,441 of record DAOVYZ010000209.1, on the reverse strand, counting down.
ATTATTGGTATGATGAATTCATCAGCCAAACAAACATTTTCTTTATTGGAGAATCTTTTAATATGGTCGAAAAGTCAGAGGGGTAAATTAAGTTTCAAGCCCACAGAGTACACATGTAAAGAAATTATTGAAGAAATTATTGAGGAAATGCAGCATTTTGCAATCGCAAAAGAAATTAAAATAGAATCTCAAAAAGAACATAATGAATCTACCGTGTTAATTGATAAAGAAATGTTTAAAACAATTTTTAGAAATCTTATTTCGAATGCCATAAAATTTACATATGAAGGAGGTAAAATATCTATTGGTTGCAAAAAAATACAAAATAGGATGGTTAAGTTCTTTGTTTCAGACACTGGCGTAGGTATACCAGAAGAAAAACAAGATAAGCTATTTAGAATTGACCAGAATATTTCCACTCCTGGTACAAAAAATGAACAAGGTACCGGCTTAGGTTTACTTTTATGTAAAGAGTTTGTAGAAAAACATGGTGGTAAAATTTGGGTAGAGAGTATTATAAATAATGACACGAACAATAAAACGAGTGGTAGTACATTTTATTTTACCGTACCTTGTATCAAAAAAAATAATTAAATAAATCAATATAGATAAAAAGCTACATGGGTTTATTATTAGGAATGAAATTATTATTTGAATAATGAATATTGAACTAAAAAACTCAATTGTTAGAATAAAAAAAAGACTTTTCCAAAGGAATTATTTCGTTATTCAAAATTCATTGATCGATATTCTACATTCCAAACTTTGTAGAAACAAAAGTAACTGCAATAAAACCTGACTGCCCTCAGTCAAGTTTGCAGAATCTTATATATTAACTAGAAAACAAATAATTAATTTTAAAAACATGCCAGAAAAATTTATAATGTTAATTGCCGAAGACGATATAATTAGTTTTGAATTATATAAAGTCCGTTTAGAGGAATTTGATTTAGACCTGTTACATGCTAAAAATGGGAAAATAGCAGTTGATATGTTAAAGGAAAATCCAAACATCGACCTTATTCTAATGGATATAAGAATGCCTGTATTAAATGGCTACGATGCTACAAAACAGATCAGAGAATTTAATTCAGAAATACCAATAATAGCACAAACTGCTTTTGCTTTAATACCTGAACAAAAAAAGATATTAGAATCAGGATTTACAGACTTTCTTCCCAAGCCTATTGAAGAAGAAAAATTCTTTGGTATGATTAAAAAATTTATGATAGAAAAACAAAATAAGGGCTGTCCAAAAAGCCCCTAAACAGTAAAAAACACTTCGACATGCTTCGATAAACGAGGCTGTCCAAAAAGTCTTTGTGTGCCTTTGCGTTTCCTTTGCGCTACTTTGTGGTATAATGACAAAATGTTGTTACACAGAGTTTCACAAAGAAGACCCAAAGTTTCGCAAAGTAGAAAAAACTACAATTCTTTATTT
>DAOVYZ010000314.1 GCA_030635365.1 Bacteroidales bacterium | reverse complement strand
ATTTGAATTTTGGGATTTGTCATTTGTTGTTTTTCGACAAATTATGACAGCATATTACTTATAAGGCATTAAGAAGTTATAGAAAAAATGAAAAAAGATTAAAAAGATGTGATAGGATAATAACCCAAACCTGCTCTCACTCACCTACTTTTAATTCTATTGATTCCACATCAATTCTTTTATCAATCACTAACGGTGCATTATTATCATTCATAAAAAATTCTTCACCACCCGGTAAGGTTTTTAATGTGATGTTTTCTATTACCGTTTCGGTTAGTGAAAAGAGATAAAGTTTTGTGGTGTTTTCAAGAAATATTATTCGGATTAAAAACTTTCTGTAATTATCTGTAAAAGTATATGTTTTAAGCTTTGCTTGTTCTTCTTTTGTTTTAGCTGCAAATATTGCCTTGCCGGGTTTTTCTTTTTCCTCCGAATACTTAACTTGGTGAAGAGTATACACATTTGCAAGTGTGTACTCGGGTATTTTTGCGGCAATTTTTTTTTTAAGATTGATAGTCGTTTCAGAATCAATCGCATTTTTAACCGACTCATAATATAAAATTCGGTTTTTATATTTTTTGTTCTCGCGCAGATATTCTTTTTTTTCTTCACTCAATGTAAGCGGAGAAAAAACATATTTAAAAATGTCTTGTTCGTTTATGTTTATATTCTTATTCATTCGTATTACTTTATAACTACAACACTTAGTGTTTCTTCGTGCCTTTGAGTCTTTGCGGCAGTAAAATTAAATTGCTTATGCCACGAAGGCACAAAGACACTAAGATAACTCAAAGGACTATTGATATTTTTCTACTTTTATATTGCTCTAATACCTTGAAAAACAAGGAGTTCGGAAAACCGGATTATTTTTTACTATTACTTTCTTCTAGCATTTCACCGACTTTATTTCTCATCAATTTCAGCAGGTATTCTAAAATGTTATGATACTTCTGCTGGTATTCTTCTTTGCTTAATTCCTTAGAATGCGACTGAAGATATTTATACAATCCGGGATTTACGCCACCGTTCTTTAAATCTTCTGCAATATCCGTTAGTGCTTTTTTTAATAGCTCTCCATCTTCAACACTAATTTTATTCTTTACAACATAACCTGTTTCTAATTTTATTAGCGTGGAATTTAGTCCAGCACAAATTATTTCCGATATCTCAATTTGCGGTAAGGGACTTGCTGTTATTTCACTTGCAACAAAAGACTGTGCATTCAATTGCTTTAGTTTATAAACCAAAGAGTTAAGCGGAATCGCGGGAAAGTACTCGGTTTCTTGATTTAAATATTTAAACAGTTTTGAGAATAAATCCTTGTTACCCAAAAACAAATTAGCAGGCAAATTAGAAAACTCATCATCATTAATTACAGTATCGGTTATCTCAAAAATATTTTCGTTAACTACGTATATCCTTCCAAAATAATTTATCTTTTTACAATTACTCTTTTTAATATAGTGCTCAACAGTTGTTAAAATTTTTGCAAAGAAGGGATCCGAATTTCTTAAAGGCTTATTTATATGCTGATCTACACGGTTAGAAACAACTTTGTTAATAAAATAAATTGCTTCATCTTCATTTGTAATTTTGGGCTGCCAGTTAAGAAAACCTGTTTGAATGGGTGCTTTTTTACTTTCCGGACTTATCGCAAACAAACGTGCAATAGAATCAATTGCAAGGTCATCTAACGAGAGAGAATCACTCACTAACAACTTTTGTACGCGGCTGTAAATTAACCTTAAATGCTCAATAGCAATTCTTACACAGGTTTCAATGAGTAAATTTACTTATTTTTTGTTTGTGCCGTAATTGCACAGAATATTATAGAAGGAAATATTTTTTTGCTCTTTCAAAATCTTATTTAATTTCCTGACCTATTCAAAATTATCCTTAAAAAACACTAAACAATTTACAAAAATCAGATAAATATTAAGTAATGGTTCTCGTTATAAACTGACCAACTGGTTACTAACAGTTTGGTTATTTTATGAGTGTTTTTGGATGTATTGGATAAATACACTAGAAATGGCTATGAATTGCCACGCCATTCATGGCGTGGGATACTACAAAGAGGAAAACACTCAGGGGTTTTAACCCCTACTTGAGTTAACTACTATTCTTTCTTTCAAGTTATGGCTTAAGCCCACCTATTTTGTGGGATTTTTCTCTCACCGCCCTGAAGGACGGTGCAATTCAAAATAAATTTATAAAGATGTTTTTGTTTGTATAGAATAATTCTATTCAAAGGGACTATGAATTGCCACGACTTTCAAGGCGTGGGATTATAGAAAGCGACTCCATTGGGGTTTTAACCCCTACTTGTCCTTTCGTACTATCTCAAATCCATATTTCTTAATAAACTCATCATACTCTTCCTTAAAAGTCTTCTTCCTGTGATGCTCTTCCTGAATTTTTATATAATCTCTTACTCTATTAACCTGCGAATGACCAATAGATACAGCTATATACTCATCCTGCCATTCAAATTTATTTGGCAGAAGATTGTTTTTATTTACCCAATGAGATTACTCTCCTTTTATAAGTTGAGTAACTTTTGAAATAGTTTGTTCCGAATTCAGGGAAATTAATAGATGGATATGATCACTGACACAATTCATAAAATCAATATAAATATTCTTCTCAATTGAGTTCTCTTTAATGTGTTTCAGCAATTTTGGTCTTAGTTGTTTGGAAATAAGATGAGCAATGTTTTTAGTTGAAAAAATCAAATGTATCCAGATTTTTATGTATGGCATTATAGTTTATAGGTTTTTATTATGTAAAGAAATTTTAGAGATAATATAAAAAAGTTTATCATTGTATTTACAAGTTATGGCTAAAGCCCGATTTTGTTCCGGGGCTTCAATCCACCGCCTTGAAAGGCGGTGCAATTCAAAATAGAAGGCGATATTTGTTTTTATTAATCTGAATTAATCCCCTTTCAAACAACTATGAATTGCCACGTCTTTTAAGACGTGGGATAATAGAAAGCGAAAAACCCCGGGATTTTAATCCCAACTTGTTTTAATATCGCGCTCATCCTTTCAAATTATGGCTAAAGCCCGATATTGTTCTGAGTCTTCATTCCACCGCCCTAAAGGACGGTGCAATTCAATGGTTTTTACCCTGTTTTTATTCGTTTATCCGAAATCATCAAAAAAAATAATTCATTTTTCCGAGAATGGCAAAAGCTGGGGTATTTACTCATCAACTATATCAAACTAATTACATAATTACAATCTGAATTTTATCAGCTTTACTTTCGGAAATAAACTTAATGGAGGGTACTATGAAATATTTATCTACAATCATCAAGCTACAATTCATTGTTACGTTAGCTTGTTATGGAGTATTTGGACAAGTGCAAACTGAAGAACTGAATACTCTCCCGGTTAATATGCATGGTTTCTATACTGCAAATAATACTGTAAATAATAATCTTTATCTATTTGGTGGTAGAGACGCTGTAGAAGGTTATCTTGTACAAGCGCATTACTGGATTTGTAAATACAATTTAGCAGCCAATAGTTGGGAAGAACTAACAACCACATTACCTTATGAAGTGGGTTTTCAGGTTACAGCAGCATATTATGATGGTCATTTCTATGTAGGGCCTGGTTTTGCTACAGGAACAAGTAATGGATGGGGAGTTAACAATAAGATAATAGATGTAGACCTTATTAGCGGAGTTGGTACAGAAATAAATGCATTTCCGTATAGCAAAATATGGGGTATGTCATCCATAGAAGTAAATGGTAAAATATATTTTTTTGGTAGTCATAACGGAGCAGATCAAACAGCTATATTTATGTATGACCCAACTTCAAGTTTATTGACAAAAGTTGCAGATATGATTGATCCAAAACCTGACGTTAATCTGGTTCTATCTAACGATGGATGGATTTATTATTTTGTTGGCGATTCTTATTCCAGAAGTAAAAGATTTGAAAGATTCAATCCCCAAACAGGAAATGTTGAATTATTAAATGCGAGTTTACCATACACAGGAAGATCATATGTAAGTTATACATGGTACGTCCCTGGGGAAAACGCAATTTATTTTTTTAATTCCCAGGTTGATAACCTAGTTATATATAAATATGATATAAGTAATGATGAAATAATTAATACAGGTATGGATATACCCGGGAAATTTGCTTACGAACCTGCTGTTAAAGATGCAAATGATCCGTATTCCATTTATGCTTTTAAATTGAATCCAAATCCAACAACCAACTACCCTCTTATACTAACGAAGTTAACACTTGATGAAGAAGGAGGACAAACTGGACCTGAGGAGTTTTTCGATGATTTCAGTTATGATAACATTGACCAAGCTGAAGAATTCGTAGACCAAGCGGGAGATTTTGTGTGGTATGCTGTCGATGGGGAGAGCGGACCACCCGAAGGAGCTATATATTGGAGGGATCTTATTACTTTTGAAGATGATAATAGTAGTAGTGGTAATAAAATAATGACATTAATGAGTATTACAAACCGATCGCTTGAAAACTTAAGATGCGCGAGATTGGAAACTAGAAAAATGAAATACCTTAAAGGTACATACGCTGCAAGAATACAGTTTAGACATACACGCGCTTATAAAGGATATAAAGATGGTAATATTCAGACATTTTATACCATAAATAACCTTCAAGGTACTAGTTTATATTCTGAATTAGATTTTGAATATCTACCATATGATGTTTGGTCAATTTGGCCGTTTCGTAAGTCAAATTTATGGATGACAAGTCATGCATTGAGTGAAGGATCAAAATACGTAGATAAT
>DAOVYZ010000237.1 GCA_030635365.1 Bacteroidales bacterium | reverse complement strand
GGAATACCCGCATGTGCATTTGTTAGGCTCTAACATATATGATGGGGCATCAACAACAGAAATGTTTGATATAAACGAAAGCAACTCTTTAATCCCGGATAAAAACCTTATCAGGGTAAAACCTCTTTATAATCAGACCCCCTGGTACAAAAACAAAGTAGCAGGCTTCATATACGAAAACGAGGAAGTGCTGGCAACAGCTAATATGGCAGGCTTAAAGCCCCCGGCACATGCCAAAGTTATACAGATAAAACCTATAACTTCCGGCAACCGGCTTACCGATGATATCATCGAAAGCAATTCACGCCCCTATGTATCAGCCTTCGGAGCTTTCCATAACAGGGCTGCTTATTATATCGACAGGGATTTTATTGCCATCAGGAATGTTTTGGCAAATAAACTGGTAACCATTGAGAACAGCAGTAATAATATGGCAAAATTCCTCAGGGAAAACCATATACCGGGTATCAGGAACGGGAAATACGAAATGGAATTATCCTATACCCTGCCCGGAAAAGGCATAGTAACATCAAGTGTAACAAAAACAATAAACTTAACAAAGCATTTTGATTAGATATTAGTTTCTGAGTTCAGAGTTTTGAGTTTAAAGTTATGAATAGTAAAAGGCAGTAGCAAAAAGTGAAAAAATTATTAGACATGAGTAGCAAGATAAAAAACAAAAGGAAAAAGATAAAAGATAAAAGTAAGTGGAAAATAATGGACAGGTGGCAGCTGCAGGCAGAACTTTACGCCTCCGCGCCTCTGCTGTATGTAACTCAAAACTTTGAATTCGAAACTTTAAACTGAAAAACTAAAATATGCGCAAGATCTTTTTACTAACATATATTATATTATTAATAGTATCCTTATCAGCCAGGGGGCAAAGTAACTACCCTGTTTATGTTACACCAAGCTTAACACCCCCCTATACCCTTAAGCTTAGCGATTACAGTGCTATGGGCTCACAAAAGCTTATGGTTACCATTTATGTTAACGACCTTAATATTTCCAATATGCCTGTTAAGCTCAGGATAAAAATGGAAACCATGGGCGTTACCATCGAAAACCCTCCAACCATTACTACAACACCTGTATTTGTTAACGGGGGCGAAACAAAAATTATTTTTGGAAAGGAACTTGCCGACTATTTTAACATCAACAAACTTATATTTAAAGGCTACAGTAAAGAAACCTATAAGCGTACCGGGCAGTTGCCCGAAGGCTTTTACAAATTTACCGTTGAAGTATTGCACTTTAACACCAACCGCCTGATTTCGAACCTGGGTTCGGCAGCTGCATGGATAAGCCTGGGCAAGCCACCAATATTAAAACTGCCTGAAGATAATGCCCAAATGGGGCAGTTCAGGGGCATGCCCCTTTCATTCACATGGCTGGCAAGCAATGTGGGGAGCCCTGTGTCTGTGGCTACCATACAATATAAATTCGAGATGTGGGAAATGCATGTGCCGGGCATTAACCCCAACATAGTAGCTCTTTCTATGCCGGTATTCCATGAGCATACCAATAGCAATACTGTTTATACGCTTTACCCTGTTTCGCTGGATATGAAACCGGGCATGCGCTATGCATGGAGGGTGACAGCCTCGGATATGGGCGGCTTTGTGCCTTTTGAACAAAACGGGCACAGCGAGATACGTACTTTTATTTACAAAGCATTATGCGATAGCATATCAGGTCTTACAGGATCGCACAAGGGGCGTAATGCTGTATTTTCATGGGAACCCGAAGGGAACCATACCTCATTTAATATTGAGATGCGGAACCCCAAAACAGGTTGGTCCACTAACAGCGAATCCTTTGAAAACAAGGCAGAGTTTTTCGGGCTGGAATATGGCTCTGCTTACGAAATGAGGGTACAGGCGGTTTGCGATAGCGACCCGGATTCGAAAAGCGATTTCTCTGCATGGAAAAGGATAGCCATTCCCGTACCACAGCCTGTGGACACGGCTGACTGCCCCGACTGTGTTTGTGACAGCGATATACCCAATGTAGAACTGAAAAACTTTAATTTACGTAACGGCCTGCAGCCCGGGGATACCATTGAAAATAAAACAGGGACAACCCGTTTTATAATTAAAACCGTTGAGCCGCAAGGTGGAGGAACATACAAAGGGGTTTTCCTGTTCTGGGCCGAATTATGGAAATTTAAGGTTGTTTGCAATTACTGGGACTTGCAGGTAAATACCGATAATGTGATTGTTAACATGGATTTTGAGAGTGTTTACGACCCGCAGTACATGCTTAATATTGACACCATAAGCGACTATTTGAATAACCTGGGTGATGCCATAACTACCCTCACTTCGGATACACACATAAACGATACCCTGGTGGTAAATGAAACCATTACTTCTATTTATGTAAACGATAGCGATTCGGTTATTGTGGTTACCGTAGATGAAGAAGGCAATATAAACGAAGAAGTTATCCATACGGATGTGGACGAACTTGAAAAAATACTCATTGAGGGCGAAAACGGGGAAGAGTATGTTGTAACCCGCGACGGGCAGGTAATGGGTGTTGACGAATACAAAAACACGGGCGGTGGGCGCAGCAACCTGGTAGACAAATACAATAAGGAAAAAGAAGAAAACAGGCTGGCAGGCATAGAAGTGGGCTTTACTGCCCATGCCGGGCAAAAATATGGCTTTGATGCCTACAACGAACAAAAGCCTGCCCTGCAAAACGATTACCCTACACTAAACAATGGCTACCACCCGGCATACAAAAGTATTGCCAGCTTTAAGACTGACCTGGTGGGTATATCAAACTCCGGGGATAATATAATATTTAAGGACGAAATGGGTATCCCTGCCTTAAAAACGGGCGAAGATTTAACCCTAAGGGGAAGTGCCAATGGCTCGGGCGTGGCATTGTATGCATACCAAAGAGTAAATGATACTACAGAGAAAATTGCAGGGAAACTGAATATCATGAGTTTTGACGAGCAGTTTAAGAAACTGTATATTGTCTCGGTAAATGGTGCAAAACTCCCCGACGAAAAAGAATTGCAACAAACCTTAAACAAGGTGTATGCACAGGCTATTACCAACTGGGAAGTTATTATGCTTGAAGGCTTACCCGAAATAACTTTTGAAAACGGGCAGTATATGGCCCACGGGGGAAGTTCGGCTATTTCGGTATATAATAAAGACCAGCGCTCTATTGTAAATGCCTTTGTAAATTCGGGGCAGCAACTGGAAAGCGGTGCGTTTTACCTGTTTTTTGTTGAAAATGTACAGTTTAAAGAGCGCAGTATTGCAGGCTACATGCCTTTGCAACGCCAGGTAGGCTTTATTTACGATTACCCCGGTCTAAATATCATAGCCCACGAGCTGGGCCACGGGGCATTTAACCTGCAGCATACCTTTAGCCCTGGCAGGTTTTTGGCAACAGAGCACACCACCGACAACCTCATGGACTACAAAGGCAGTACCGAACTCTGGAAACACCAGTGGAAAGAGGCACAAAACCCGCAAACAATCCTTTTTGCTTTTACGCAGGATGAGGAAGAGGGGGAAGCGATTAGCACTGACACTGCAACAATTGGAACATGGGCTGAAATATTCCCAGAAAGTAATGACTCAGCTCTTGCAATTATTTCAAGAATATATGATACAGTAAGTGTTAACTTTGATAAATATCATGATGCATCAATATCAAATAATGTAAAACTAAACGAAACTGATTTAGCCACTTGGTCTGTAAGAAAATCTTCTCATACCGGTGAAAAAGGTAAAGTAGGTTTATTAGCAAAAACTATAGCAACAAGTAATACACCTAACTATTCTACAGTTGACGCAAATGAAATTTATATTAAAAAATATGAGTACAATGCCACTTTTGATTCATTAGAATTCACTACAAATACCAAAATTGCTCTTTATAGTTATGTAGATGTTATTAATTTCTCTAAACCGACAATTACAAACCTAAATGAACTTGCGAATATTGATACGATTAAAATTGCATCATTTAAATTTAAACATAACTCCACATCTGAAGGCTATATAGCTCCTATCTCCCCTAATGGGAATTTAAGCACTGATGAAAAATACAGTACATTACCTCAATATCGAATTGATGATTACGTAATTATTGCATTTTATTCTGATGGAGCAGGAAATCCGGATTTTGTGTTTCAACTAATTCCTGATGAAGATTCCCGAAAAGATTATGAGGTTGCAACTTGGTTAAAGCACTTGAATATCCTTCAAGAAAGCAGTTCTGACACATTAGATGACGGCACAAAACTTGGCGATCCTGTTCCTAATCCAGTAATTACTGCGATCGCTGGCGATACATTAAAAGGAAAAATGGGTTGTGTTAGGACATCAAGAAATAATTGTGATAATAGTTATAGTAATTACACAACAAACACTTATGATGATGAAGTAAGAATTCAAAAACATACAGGAATTGATATAACAGCTGATGTTGGAACGAATATTCATGCTATTTATGGAGGAAGAGTCTATGCTGTAGTAAGTTCTTTCGATTTAAGAAATGAAACCTATTTTCAAGAACCAACATTAGATGTTCAAGGCAACAATTCTTGGGAAAGAATACAAGGAAATATAGATACAATAGGTAATTATAATTATTATTCAATAATAAGTTATGAAACAGAAGATGATACAATCAATAATCTTGCAATTAAACGAGGTTTTTATGGGTGCCATTATGTAGGCAAAACTATAACAGGTACAGATAAAACAGCATTAGGTAATTATGTAATAATTGAAACAACTAATTTTGCAGGAGATACAATAAATACAATAAACGGAACTAAAGTAAATACACTATACATTACCTATGCACATATGAATGAAGTAAAAGTTACTAAGGGACAGATTGTTCCTCGTGGAGGTATTATTGGAACTTCAGGGTGTAGTGGTAACGCCGCTCGTATTGTACCCGAGAGATATCACATTCATATTCAAGCTGGTGATTCTCCATGGAGTAAAAATATTGATCCAATTAATTTATTAAACACACAATTAGAATAAGAAAATGAGAATAATAGCAACAATTATTATTGCAATAGCTGTAAATGCAAACATTTCGGCTCAAACAAAAAACTACGATTACATAACATTAGATAGCTTGCAAATTAATGGTTTCAATCTTGGAGGAACTTATGCAACAATGAAAGAGTTATTAGGAGACCCATCTAAAGAATATACTATTCTACCTCAACCGGATTGTGAAGAATGGTGTGAAAGAAGCCAAAGAATTTATGTTTATGGAAATACTGAATATATCGAACTTAATCATAGACAACAGGCTATTTCAGATTGTAAGTTTAAGGAATTACTTGGTCACAAGACATCAGGAATAATTACAGCTTTTGAATTAAGCAGTCCCAAGAACAATTACGTACTTAGTTATAAAGGATATGAATTTCTCATTGGAGATAACATTAGTGATTTAAAGTTTAAAACTATAATGCCAAATGCGTACAATTTTTATTTAGAAATTAAGAATCAGGGTAGAAGTATTTCTTATTTGAAGGCATATCTTTCTGAACCTAATAAAGAGATTGCTTATAAAAAAGGAGTGGAATTTATTATGTTTCATGTGGATACATCAAATCAACTTGTGAAAATTGAAATAAACTACCCTAAAGAATAATTTTATTTTCTCAGATGAGTGTAGGATGTAAAATATTAAATAACACAACAGTTCGGCATTGTATTGCAACATGCAAAGCAAAGAAAGGTAAATTTATTGGTATAATAAACCAATTATTTTATCAAATTCTAAATAATATTAAATATGAAAAAGATTTTATACACTATATTTATTTTATTAATCGCCATTAATGTAAAAGCCACAAAGCACATTGTAACATCAACCGGCGATGATGCTGATAGCCCGACTGTTGGAATGCTTCGTTATGCAGTCGAAAATGCATCAAATG
>DAOVYZ010000140.1 GCA_030635365.1 Bacteroidales bacterium | reverse complement strand
TTTTAAAGTATTGTTTTGTTTTATCCAGTCAAGTCCGGCTATGCCAGCAGGTCCACTATTCGGAACAACTTTAAACCTGTGCTTATGATGCAAGTCACTTGCTCTTGCTTCAGTAATACATATTTTATCATTAGGATTTATTGGCTGAGAAATACTAATTGTACGATAATAATCGTCCAAGCCGGCATATCCTTTTGAATTGTAGATATTAAATGCTTCTTTTCGATTATATATTTCATTATATGGACTGTAATAAAACTCGCATGCTGCTTCAGCCAGTTCTACACAAGTATCGTTCTCAAAAGTCATTTCCCTGTAAAAGCCTTCCATATTAATTGGTTCTGTTGGATAATTTAAAGGAATGTTTTCCAGCGCTTTTCTAACAATATCTTCTGCCTCCTCTGGCTTTATAACTACTTCAGAGATATTATATGTTTTTTCGACAAGTTGAATTTTTAAGAACCTATCTTTTATTTCTGAAACAGTAATACTGTAGTTTTCATATCCCAGTGATGTTACTTTTAATGTTTTATCTTTATAACTATGTGGTATTTTAAAAATAAAACTACCTTCGGTATTACTTACAGTTCCCATTGTCGTACCAATAAGTCCTATTGATGCATATTCCACAGGTTTGTTATTTTGATCTGTGATTTTTCCTTTTATTGTTATGGTTTGTGCATAAATTAATCTGACTGACAAAATAAGTAACAGTATTAATAATTGCTTTTTCATTTTCTTAATTTTTAAATTACAAACTCTCTATTATAATTTAAAGTTATTAAATTATTGTTGTCCGATTAAATTAACATTTTTTTTTGGTAGCTATGTAACAAAAGGTAAGTTTCAGATAATAAAATGCTCGTTTGATGTAATGAGCGGTAAAACAATTTTTCTATTTTTTGTCATTGTCAATAATATTCGTCATAAAAAACCTCTCCCGGTAATGCTCCCGGTAGAAGGTCAAAAACAAAACTGAAAAAAAACACAAAACTGAAAAAAACACAAACCTAAAAAACACTAAATACTTTTATACTAACTCATGAACATCGTATACTTTTCCTAAGCTTTCGAAAAGCTCCTGGCGTTTATTATAATCAACAAATATCTCTTGCCCATTATCTAAAACAACTTTCGAAGCATCTGACGGGATAATAACTTCCACGTGGCGGAGATTTACCAGATATTTATTATTAAACCTGAAAAATCCCTGTCCGAATAATAAATGCTCAATCTCGTTCATTGTTAGTAACAGTTCTAATTTCTCATTATTCTCGAAGGTAACCCTGGTAAATTGCAAGCTTGTTCTGATATATAATATCTTACTGCAATCAATCTTCATCTTACCTTTTTCTGTTGGTACATAAATGTTATAATTTCCCATGACTCAAATATTTTAATTAAACAGTAATTTCTATTTTATGTATATTTTAAAGGAATAATAAATGAATATTCTTGTTTGTCTGAACTTAAATGTAATTCACCTCTAAGTATTTCAACTGATTTTGAAAGTACTCTGAAGTTGAAAAAATCAAATGAATTATCTTCATCAACAGCATATAATTGCTTTTCATTTAAATAATCTTCCTGAGATAGTTTTTCTAATGCCGGCCTTAGGAAAATAGCTATTGATTCATTATTGATTAATCGATAACCCAGTTCGAATTCTTCTATTGGATATTTAACTGAAACAAGATTAATAATTCTTTGAATTGATTTTTGTAATAATCGGGTATCTGTCTCAATTTCCAATCCTTTTACTTTAGAATCCCAAACCAGCATAAGGTTAATACTTGTATCGTTATTTTCGATTTTCCTACTGTAGAAACTTTCTGTAAATTCCCACATCATCTGATTTATATCGTATTTTTTTACTCTTATCGAATAGTTATTAGCTTCAAATTGAGACAAATCAATGACATTGTCAACAAATTGGAGTAATAAATTACTCCCACTTAAAATGCCCTGAATATATTCTTTTTGTTTATCATCAATAAGTTCTTTTAAGGCCAATAGTTTAGAAAAGCCCATAATAGAATTTAAGGGTGTACGTATACCATGTGATATATGAGAAAGAAAGCATATTCTTTCTGTATCGAATTTTTTAGAATTCTCTTTTAACACATAGTTTCCGCCTGGCCTTATATTATTTTTCATAATAAATTGAATGAAATTCTATACCAAGATCTTAATCAAGATCTTTTATAACTTTTATTGCATGGTTTTTATACGAACTCTCCTCTTCTATTAAATTATTTAGAACTTCTTTTGCCTTCTCATTATTTTCTGTTTTTATATAGCACATTGCTGTAAACCATTTTGCCTGTTCAACAAAAAGATTGTCATTATCAGAAATAATAGTATTAAAAGAGCTTTTAGCTTCGTTATACATTTCTTCTTCCATATATGAAATACCCGAGTATAAATTAATCGCCATATCGTTTTTACGCGATTCTAATACCTCTTCAAATAACACTAATGCTTTTTCATAATCCTGCTCTTCATACCTTTCCATAGCTGTTAACAGCAATTTGTCGATCTTTTCGTTACCCGACCTGTATGTAACTGTTACCTCGTATGGGGTATAATATTTATCAAATATTGCTTCATTATTAAGATCCGGCCCTGCTAATCTCTGAACTAAGCCTCCGGTAGCTAACAACAGAGCTACTGAAGCTGCAGCATAGTAGAATCTTCTCTTTCTAAATACGTTAGGTAATCTCTTAATTTTAGATTCCTCATCGTACATATAGGCTATAGTTTCTCGTAGCGCTATAATATCATCTTCACCTACAGAGTTATTAATCTCAAGGCTCAATTGATAATCACGCTTTATATCGGGGTCAGTGGCAAGCAACTTCTCAAAATCCAACAATTCCTGGCCTTCCAGATCGCCATCGATATATTTCTCTATAATTTCAAAATTTCTATCCATAACATTTCATTTTTAATTCTTAGTTTAAAATGATCAACTCAACTAGCATTGAGTTGATCATCATTGTTTAGAACGTATATTTGAATTGAAAGGGAGTTACAAACTATCCATTTCTTTTTAATGGTTGTAATTATACTTCCATTTTTATACTTCCATTTGTTGAATTATTGTATTTAATCTAAAATCCCAAAAAACTTTTAATTCATTTAATCTCTATTCTATTTTTATAATTTTACATAACGTTTTTAAGGCATAAAATCTTCAATTTTTACAATAACTCATTTCCTTATTTTAATATACCCTCTCATTTATTAATTCCGATAATTATGAAAAGGTAACCCCTTGTTTTATATTTTTTTATCTTTTTTCTTCTTTCCCTTTTTATACAAGCCTATACAATCTTTATATGTAAATAAATTAACAGGGTAATTCTTTATTTTATTCATCGAATCCAGAATTTTTTCAAAGTCTTTCAATTCTTTTCCTTTCAGTTCCCCGTAAATATATTTTTCAATTGTTTCAAAACTCACATTCACCATAATTCCCGTTTTTAAAAAAACCGGCCCAATTTGGAGTTGGACCGGCCTTCATTGTTAAGAACGTATATTTGAATTGAAAGGGAGTACTACATAATTTCTGCTACCTTTAACACCGGTTATTATACTGTAATTACACCTATTAAAATTAATGCTAATTGTTGTACTTCTCTTATTTGTTTTTATTGTGTTATCTATAGCATCCATGGTATAATTCCGTTAGTTTTGTTAAAATGGCCAACCCAGCCTGGAGGCTGGATTGACCGTCACTGTTAAGAACGTATATTTGAATTGAAAGGGAGTACTAATCAACCTCCGCCTCTACCTACCGGTGGCCACATATCATCACCTTCACCACCTTTTATTCTGATCATTGCATTAACATCAAGTTTATTCAAAAAGTTATGCATTGATTTTTTACTTTCACTAATTCCCAGTATGTTTTTTAAAGTTTTCATAGTTTAATGATTTAAATTTTTAATTCAGTAATTGTGTTTTTCAATTATATATTCCGGAATTTGCAAAAAGGTGACCCCCTGTTTTGTATTTTTTTTATTTTTTTTGAAAAGAATTACACGAGTTATTGAATTACCGGAAACTAATTAAGTAAAAAAAATAAACTTTTTTTGCTTTTTTTAGTATACAGTAGGTATATAATCATTGTAAAATGATAGTTAAAAAAACCTTTACTATATTTTTTATTCTTATTTCTGTTATAGGATTTTCTGTTGCAGATAAGGAACGTAATAAAGATATAAAAAAAGCTGAATTGTATTATAGTAAAGGAATCGCATTTGGAAGGACAGGAAAATTAGACAGTGCTTTAATTTATACACAATACGCTATTGATATTTATGAGGCTATTGAAATTAAAGAGGAGACAAGTCTAGCAAACGCATACCAAAGCCTGGGTATTATTAACAGATTATTAGGAAAATATAACAAAGCCATAAATTATTATAACAAGGCAGAAAAAATATATTTAAAAAATAACGATACTTTATTGTTTGCATATATATATTTTAACAAAGCAAATATTTTTCGAATTCAACAGGATCATAATAAAGCTGAAAATTATCTTTTTAGATCCTTACAAATTTTTTCAAAAGATTCTCTTGCTTATAAAGATCAAATAGCCTTAATATTAAATAATATAGGCCTTAATTATTTAAATAAGGGTAGTTACGAGGATGCAATTAGCTATCTTTCAAAAAGTCTTATACTAAAAAAAGATAATAAAAACAGCCATACTACTTTAAGTAATTTAGCATTCTGTCATGAAAAAATGGGTAATTTTAGCAAAGCTGAGCAATATCATATACAAGCAATTGAAACAATTACAAGATACTATCATGAGGATAATATATGGCTTGCCCGCAAACAATTGTATTATGCTAAATTTCTTTCTAACCAAAAAAGAAATGAATCAGAAATTAAACAATACTATAATAAATCCCTCAATATCTATAAAGATAATTTTGGTGAAAAACACCCTAATCTCTCTGCTTGTTACAATGGTATTGGAGAATTTTATTTAAGTAATAATAAAACAGATAGTGCCTTATATTATTTCCAACAATCTTTAATCGCTCTTTCACCAGAGTTTAATAATGCCAATATTGCTTCAAATCCCGGTATTGAAAAGGTATCATCAAAAACCCACCTTTTAAGTTCATTAAAAAATAAAGCCAATGCTTTATCAAAGATTGCATTAACCGAAGATAATAACGAATACTTAAAGTTAAGTTTATTAACTTACGATATTGCCATAAAAACAATTTATAAAATAAGAGCCGGTTATTTAAGTGAAGAAAGCAAATTATACCTTGCCGAAAATGCAGCTGATATTTTCTCGAATGCTTTACAAACAAGTTATGCCTTATACAGTAAAACAAATAAGCAAGAATATTTAAATAAAGCTTTTTATTATAGCGAGTCGGTAAAATCTGCAATTTTAAACGAGTCTATACAGAATACAAAAGCCTTAAATATCGGAGGAATTCCCGATTCTTTAATCACCCTGGAAAAGCAGCTCGAAAAAAGCATTTGGACATACGAAGAACTTATTTACGAAGAAAATAAGAAAAAAGAACCTAATAAAAATAAGTTAGAATACTGGAATAAATACCTGTTTGAGCAAAAACAAGAATTTGCTAAGTTATCTGAATATCTTGAAAATAATTTTAAAAAATATTACAACTTAAAATACTCCAATTCAGGAATAAGCATTGGTGAAATCCAAAATAAACTTTCAAAAAATGATGTTGTTCTGGAGTATTACCTGACGAATGACAAACTTTATACATTCTTTATAGGGAAAAATGAATCGCAACTTTTAAAACAAAATTTAAGTGAATTATTTGGGTTACACCTGAATTATATCCTGAAAGGATTATCAAATAATGATTTTTCAGAACATGGTTATGATGAGTTTAATCAATATCAAAAATCGTCACATTTTTTATACAACAGATTATTACGCCCATTCGAAGATAAAATAAGAAATAAAAACTTAATTATTATTCCCGACGGGAAATTAGCCTATTTACCTTTTGAGGTACTAACAACAGAAAATAAGAATTTTTCGAGAATCAGATACAAAGATTTATCCTATTTTGTTTATGAAAATAGTATCAGTTATTCATATTCTGCCGGATTCCTTTTTGAAAACGGGCATAATAACAGAAGTGCAGATAAGAAACTTGGGGCATTTGCCCCCAGCTATAATAATATTGAAATATTAGCCGAAACAACATTTACTGTAAGGCAACAATACAGAGAAAAACTTTCCCCATTAAAAGGTATAAAAGAGGAAGTACAGAACATTTGGGAACTTATTGGTGGTGATAAATATCTTGATAATAATGCCAGTGAAAAAACTTTTAAAGAGGTAGCTTCATCATACGATATTCTGCATTTAGCAATGCATACCATTATGGATGATCAAAGCCCCATGTACTCGAAGATGGCATTTACACAGAGCACTGATAGTATTGAAGATGGTTTCTTAAATACGTATGAGCTATACAATATGAAATTAAACAGCCGAATGGCTGTTCTTAGTTCTTGCAATAGTGGCAGTGGTAAATTACAAAGAGGTGAAGGAGTAATGAGCCTTGCAAGAGGTTTTATATATTCAGGCTGCCCGTCATTAATCATGACTTTATGGCCGGTTGAAGATAAATCGGGTGTAAATCTTATGACAAATTTTTATGAATACCTTGTGAAGGGTAAAACAAAGGCTGTATCGCTTCAAAACTCAAAGATCGACTTTATTAACAATGCTGACCAATTGCATGCTCACCCTTATTTCTGGTCTGGTTATGTAGTTATTGGCAATAATGAACCATTGTTTACGCCTTATAAAAAATATGCTTTATGGCTAATAATTTTTATACTAACTGCCGGGAGTTTAATATTTATAATAAAGTATCGAAAGAAGAAAAAAGAAAGCCGAAAAATCAAAAAATTTGTTTTTACGGATATTGCTTTTAATTAAAATTTAAAGCAGAGGCTGTCCAAAAAGTCTTTGTGGGACTTTGTGTTTCCTTCGAGTAACTTTGTGGTATAATTACAAAATGCTGTTACACAGAGCTTCACCAAGAAGACACAAAGTTTCTCAAAGTAAAAAAACAAGCAATTTCTTAATTTTTAAGACTTTTTGGACAGCCTCTTGTTTCATACAACTAGTTTAAATCACGTGAAATAGCTTCTGCTTCTGTTTTCTTGTCCATATTTTCTTCAATAATCTTAGTAAAAATAAACTCAGCCATTTCATAATCTTCTTGCTTTAAATAAACCAATGCAAGATACCAGTGTGATTGTTCCCAGAAAATATGATTATTCTTCGAAATCAGACTGTTTAAATAATTTTCAGATTGACTTAGGTTGTTTCGTTCTATTTCACATATGGCTGTATAAAACATTGCCATTTTATTTGAACTATCCTGGCCTAGTATTTCGTGGAAATATTCAACGGATAGGGTGTAATTTCCTTTTTCGTATGACTCTAATGCTTTAAACAGTAGTAATTCTTCTGAAGTATGTTCTTCCGATGACCTTATATTGCTAACTGTAGGATATGGTGAATAATAAGACTGAAAAATCCGGTTTTTATCTAAGTTTTGTGTTGGGAAAAGATAAATACTTCCAATAACAACAAATGCTATGAAAACAGCAGCCACAGATGAAAACATTAATTTACTTTTAGCTGAAGGGAATAATTTAATCGTTGGGTTAACTATTTCATTTAATTTTTCCCTTAATTTCATAATATCATCTTCGGAGATTGCTTCATTAATTTTTCTCCTGAAAAGGAACTCATTCATTAATTCCTTATCCGCTCTCAATAAGTCTTCAAATTCTGTTTGTTCCTTAACGGGCATCTCTCCATTTAAATACCTCTCTATCAAATCAAATTTATTCTCCATCACTTTTCTCCTTTAAAATCCGGATCAGCTTTAATATATCGTACAAGTTGCTCCTTGCATTTATATTTTTTTCTTTTTATATATTTAGAACTTTCAATGCCCAGTTCTTTTGCTATTTTTTTTAACGAAACTTTATGCAGGAACATATCCAGCAATTTTTGACAATCTTCAGCCAATCTTTTAAAATGAAGCTGGTAAAGCCTATACTTTTCATGCCTGTCATACTCATCATCATTTAAATTATTAAACTCTTCATTTTCGGCATAGCCACTTAATTTTTCTTCATATTCCTTATTTTTTG
>DAOVYZ010000133.1 GCA_030635365.1 Bacteroidales bacterium | reverse complement strand
GGTGGAAAAATAATCACTGAAAATGTTTTTGAAATTTGGAAGGCTTTAGGTTTTATAAGCTTTGACCTGACTGAGCCTAAAGAATTAGATACAAATAAATTATATGAAATGATTGTTAATTTACAAAATGAAATTAAGGCTTTTAAAAGATAGTGAGTTCGTGCTATATTCTTCTTTGTTGCTTCTTTTCTGATTTAATCTTTTTATCTTTTATCCTCTTCTCTACAGATGATTTTGTAGGAGTTGTTTTCTTTCTTTTCTTTTGTATATAAAGGGCTTTTTCAATTAATCCAAAAAATAATTCAATAACTTTCGTTTTATTCCTTAACTGTGTTCTTTCTGTATCACAAGAAATTACTAGAATCCCTTTGTTCGAAATTCTGTTTCTTAACTTCTCTATTAATCTACACTTTTCATCATCAGATAAAAATAAGGATTGTTTTACATCAAAACGCAGTTCAACTTTAGTTGATACTTTATTTACATTCTGACCTCCCTTACCACTACTTCTTGACATTTTATATGTCAACTCTTTTAATATTTGAACCTTATCTATCATTTCGTAAACTATACTATAAAGTAGAAAAATATACCTCACTGAATATCTATACCATATAAAATAATATTTGTTAGACAGCACCTATTTTTCATATGTAAATTTAAACATTTATGATATTAAATTGCTTTAAGGCAACCTCTAATAATTACTTTTTATTACAAGTGGCTACAAAAAATCATTACTTCGTTGTCAGGAAAAATCTTTCCTCGACATAGCTACTGCTATGCCTGTGGCATATTTTACCTTCCGTCTTGTACTGATCTTTTTCGCTCACTTTCATTTACAAAACCAATTATTAGAGGTTGCCTTAAGTTATAGTTGAATTTTAGATTGTTCATCCCCTTAATTGACAAGTTCATTCTAAAATAGATGAATAAATCAGAATAATAAAACATATTTGCAGTTTATTAATATTACTATAATTTATGAAAGAAAAATTTGTTATGATTATGATTTTTGTTATTGTTTTTATACTTCTTATTGATATTTATTCATTTAAAGGAATTAGGCTTTTATTAGCTAATTTAGATCGTAATGTATTAAAATACTCCATTTATGTTCTATATTGGATTATACCTTTGGTATTAATAACCTCTTTGCTGTATTCAAGATCATTAATACCATTTGAAAGGGAACCCAAATTATTTAGAAACTTCTATCTATTGTTTGGTTTTTTTGTATTGTTTTATATACCTAAGTTAATATTTATTGTTTTTCATTTGACTGAAGATATAGTTTATCTTGTAAAGTGGATCTTTCAGAAGTTATCTAATACTTCAGAAATTAATATAAATGAGAGTGTAAATAAAATATCAAGAGCAAAATTCTTATCTCAAATAGGTTTAATTACAGCAGCTATTCCATTTACATCCATTTTGTATGGTATGATAAAGGGTAGGTTCAATTTTAAAATTGTTAATAACGAATTATTTTTTAATAACCTTCCAAATGAATTTGATGGCTTGCGAATAGTACATATATCTGATATTCATATTGGAAGTTTTATAGGAAATGAGGATCAAGTAAAAAGAGGTATAGAGCTTATTAATTCACAAAAACCTGATTTAATATTATTTACAGGAGATCTTGTAAATAACTTTACGGAAGAATTAAATGGCTGGACACCAATTTTAAGCAATTTAAGGTCAAAATATGGGAAGTTCTCTATTATGGGCAATCATGATTATGGTGATTACTTTGACTGGGAAAATGCAAACGAAAAGTTGCAAAACTTTAACGATTTTAAACAAGCACATGTAGATATAGGCTTTAAATTACTCCTAAATGAATCAAAAAGTATAGAAATCAATAACTCTAAAATAAGTTTAATTGGTGTTGAAAATTGGGGCTTACCTCCTTTCCTGCAATATGGAAATATTCAACAAGCAATGAGCGGTACAGAAGAAATACCGTTTAAAATTTTAATGTCTCATGACCCTTCACACTGGGATGCTGAAATTGTTGGGAAAAAAGAAATTGATTTAACTTTATCCGGGCATACACACGGAATGCAATTTGGAATTAAAGTTGGTAATTTAAAGTGGAGTCCGATAAAGTATAAATATCCCCGCTGGTCTGGTTTATACAAAGAGAAAAATCAATTTTTATATGTTAATCAGGGATTTGGATTTATCGGTTTTCCCGGGCGTGTTGGAATGCCTCCTGAGATTACGGTGCTGGAATTAAGGAAAGCATAAAAAAGGGCCTTAAAGGCCCTTTTTTATAGTTTATTTAAAACTATCTACCACTTACTGTAATATTCTTCTAATGACTTAAAAAAATCTTCTAATTCATCAATAAATTCTACAAAATAAGGTATAGCCGATTCTGAACTACCATCTGAATATACAAACACAATGTCAATAGGCAATGTTATATCTCCTATAACAGTTGATTTTTTAACCAGTTCAATATCAGCAGCTTTTACGCCACTCACATATACTGCAGCAGCAATTTCATTATTAATTGCAGCTAATAGTTCTTCTTCTGAAGTATATGTTGCATAGTTTTTAATTACTATCAATAAATCCTTAACATCAATATCAGCCTGGAATTTAACATCAAATAGTTGGATATAACCATTAACATTTGAAGGAATAGTATCAGAAGCTGTTTCATAAGTAGCTCCTACTCCTGCTGAGAAAAATTTCTCGTCATTGTGTTCTATAGCAACATCAATACTTGTTGAAGTAGTTCCTTGTTCAAAATTAACTACAAAATCAAACGGATATAAGAAAACTGTAAGATCTAATGTAATAGGCTCTCCTGCATTATCACCAGTAGTTACCCATGTAGCTGCTAAATCAATTGATACTATTTTTATATCATTTACATATAAATCAACTTCAATATCAGTTGGCATACAATCTTCACCAATTAATATATCTTCATAAACATGAATTGTTAATATTGCATCATTGGTAGTACCACTACTATCTGTAGGAAAGTTAATAATAATTTTATCAGAAGGGTTACCACTGGTAACATCCCATTTTTTATAAGTATGATTCCAGGTATATGTTCCTACCCAAGCATCAAATAGGAAACGATCATCAGGTTTAATATCTGATTTTACTTTTCCAGGCTTAATAGGCAACATAAATCTTTTAATAGTAGATATTACAGCAGTTTTTTGTGTAGCCTTTGAAGTAGAAGCAAAAGGATCTGATAAACCTGCTAAATTTTCCATAGCTTGCATACCCTGAGTTTCTTCCATTTCAGCGATCTTAGCTTTTAGATCAGTAGTTAACTGTGTAAGTTCAGTTTTTGCCTCTTCAGGGGATAGAGTCTTATCTTCGTCTTTATCACAAGCGAAGAATAGTATTGATGCCATCATTAGCATCATAGCGATAAGCTTTTTCGTGTTCTGCATACTTTATAGATTTTGGTTAGTAATTATTTGATGTTTATAAGATGTAAATACTTAGTAAAAAGTTGCTAACGCAAATTTGAAACATTTATAAGTTTCTGTAATTACATAAATTTTTATACGCTTGTTTCAATTTTTTGTTACTTTGATAAGTCAATAATCAAGTATCATGCCAAACAAAAAAAATAGCGGAACTCCTCTCCCGCTATTCATTTCAGATTTTGATAATATTCTTAATTTTCGTGCTCTTTTATTTTTTGCATGTTTATTGATTTATATACATCCATTACTTCATCCTGTGAAAATTCTCCTACCAAATTCATACTAAAGTATTCTTTATCAGATATTACTACAACTAAAACTTCATAAACAATTTTTTCTTTTTCGATTATATAAATGGATACATCATTATCCTTCTCTGTAATTCTGGTTAACAGATTATAATTGTAGTCTTTGATTTTTTGATCCATTGATGATTTTAACTCATTTGTAGATATTGAAGAATTACTTTCCCGGAAAAACATGAATTTAATGACGTCTATCTTATCAAGTATTTCTGTTGAATCAGCCACGGGGTCATCAGATATTGATAAGAATACTTTAAATAAAACCGGAGGTAAGTGTAATACGGAAAAACCATTCTCTGTTTCGTATTCCTCATAAATATCTGTTTCTCTATATTTGTTCTTATCAGTAATACATGAATATTGCAATAGCAATAATATTGCTGTTATGGCAACTAAAGATCTTTTCATCATCATTATTTTTTATCAATTTCATTAAGATGTTCTAAACCTTCAATCTGCATTGATTTTGATAACTTAGAAATATTTTTAAGGTCGATATTCCCCTGGATGCTAATTATTGCATTTTCATCTTCTCCACCTGCAATCAACAAGAGTTCT
The DNA here is from genome assembly GCA_030635365.1 of Bacteroidales bacterium. Classification (GTDB taxonomy): domain Bacteria; phylum Bacteroidota; class Bacteroidia; order Bacteroidales; family UBA12077; genus UBA12077. The sequence goes on along the minus strand of DAOVYZ010000133.1, from coordinate 3,974 downwards.
GTTATTTTTCCATCTTTCTCGTTTATAAGAAATTTAACATCCTGCCCTTTCTCTTTTATAACCATTAATTCCTTGTATTCTGATAAAGGAATTTTATCGATTATTTCTTTATAAAAGTTTACACTCCCACTGTACGAATCATCTGTAGCCAGAATTTTAATTCCTTTCAAATTTTGCATTAACTGATCAAATTCGGGATCGTCTGTTTCTAAATCGGTAAACATGCTAAACATATAACTGGTTATATAAACCGATGTAAAACCTTCTTTCCCGCTATACTTGTCAAAAAGTTCATCTATGGGTGAGCTTTGAGCAAATCCGAGTACAGGCAGAAAGGCTACAATACAAATTAATATTATCTTTTTCATGATATTATTGTTTAAAGTATTTATTTGTTACATTATAAGTTTTGATTGGACGCAATTCTTTAAGTCCATCATTAAAAAAGGATAATTTATTTAGCTTTTGTGCTTCTTTATTTACTTTATGTATTGGTTCCATATGATCGGTACCTTTATTTAACATTACTGACACATATAAGAGTGTCTCTCTGGCTTGCTTATATGCTTGTTCCGGATTATTATATGTGTCCGAGTATTTTATTTTGTATCCCTTATTAAATATCTGATTTTGGATCAAAAAATATACTCCAAACAATATAATGATTCCTGCAGCTATCCTTAAATAAAAGTAAACTAATCTATTTTGGTTGCTTGTTTCGCCAGAATCATTTTTTTGTATATTATTCCATATTTCATCTGTTAAATCCGGAATATATTCTTCTGCCTTTTTCTCATGAATATTATATAAAAATATATCTTTATCAGTAATGAATTCACTGTCAATATCTTCCCCTTCGAAATAGTTTCGAAGAGTATTTTCTTCATCTATTGATGTATCTCCACTATAATATTTCTCTAATAGAGTTCTTATTTTTATTACGTCCATGATTATAGTATTTATTTAATAAATGTTCCCTGATTTTTTTTCGTGCCCTTGATAAACTTACACGTATTGTGTTTACATTTATGTTTGTTATTTGTGCTATTTCATCATAATCATATCCCTGGATATCTCTTAATTGCATAATTGTTTTTTGTGGTTCATCCAACATTTCAATAGCATCCTTTACCCTACTAACAGCAATGTTTAACTCTTGTTGTTTCTCATTAGTTGTGTTCTCATCTGCATCTTCTTCTCTAATAATTCCATTTAAAGGAACTGTTTTTTTTAATTTAATTTTGTCTAAGCATAGATTTCGAGTCATTCGCATTGCCAGGGCTTCAACACTGCTATATTTCTCTAACTCATTCTTCATTGCCCATAGCTTAACATATATTTCCTGTACTACGTCTTTTGCGTCATCTATATTCTTCATAAATCTAATTGCAAATCCAAGTAGCTTTTTGTTTAATGGTAAAATATCTTTTTTAAAGGCTTCTGCTGTCATTTAAACTTATTTCAAGCATCATGAAAAATACAAATAAATTTTGAGAAAGGGAGTTGTTTTTCTCCCTTTCTTAATGATCATCTAATTCATCAAAATATTCAAATCCTTTTATTTTTACTGAATTTGATAGCGATGCCAGCTCTTTTAAGTTAATTTTCCCAGTCACACTTATAACTGCATTATCGTCGTGCCCACCTGCAATTAATAATAGCTCTTCTATAGTCTTTCCTGAATATTTCACGTAGAAAATAACATCATTTTTATATTCTTTAACAGTCATCAATTCAGTATAAGAACCTGTATTTATCGCCGACTTAATCTCATCGAAAAAATTAACTCCTTTATCACTATAATCATCATCCATTGCGATTATTCTAACATTATCGATCATTCCTTTCATTTTTTGGAGATCTTCATCATCATCTATTGCAGCGGCAATATCAAATAGATTACTATTTATTACTACTGTTGTAAACCCTTTTTCACCCTGGTATTTTTCCATTAGTTTATCAACAAAGTCTTGTGCGTTAAGCAAAATTGGGAATAAAGCCATTATTGCTATTGTAATTATCTTTTTCATAATTTAAGTTTTAATTGTTAATATTAAATTTAAAATCAAGCTTAATTCATATACAAGACGATTACATTTACAATTCATTACAAATATTATCAATATTACTGTATTTCAGAATAATATGATAAATATTACCTGCAACCAAAATGGATTAAAGGATATAAGTGGTGATAATATATATTTAGAGGTATTTATATAATCAAACCTATTCAAAATAAGGTTTAATTTTAATTATCATTTCTTGAGGGGCTTTACGTGGCCTTCGTGTTTTCTCATCAACAAAAACTAATGTAGTTGTTCCTTCATTAAGAAGTTCTTTATTTTCATTAAATATCTCATAATAAAAAGTTATTCTTGCTAATGGCAGTTCCTTTATTGTAGTTTTGATGGTTAAAAGATCATCGTATTGTGCTGCTTTATAATATTTAATATCTAATGATTTAACGGGTAGCATAATGCCTTCATCTTCCAGTTTTTTATATGGAAGCTCAAAATTACGCATCAACTCTGTTCTTCCTATTTCATAATATAATGGGTATATGCCATAATATACATACCCCATTTTATCGGTTTCACCGTAACGTACTCTAACTTTTGTTTCTGATGTATACATTTTATATTGATTCAGAGTTTTAAATATTAGTGCATAAAACTATATAATATCTTTTTATAGAAAGGCATTTTTGAGTAAAAAATAGCAAGAAGAATTTAATTCAAAAATTATTTAAGATTTTTATAAAAAAAATTTGGTAAAAACAAAATAGATTATATTTTTGCATTCCGATTGACTCAGTAGCTCAGCTGGTAGAGCACATCCCTTTTAAGGATGGGGTCCTGGGTTCGAGCCCCAGCTGGGTCACAAAAAAGGAGAAGGATATAACTTCTCCTTTTTTTGTTGTATTATATTAATAATCCCATTTTTCTAAATATATATAGTCTATATAATCTATCCTGGTTAAAATTGTCTCATTAACAATTATTTCAATATTGTTAACAACAATTAACTCAAAATTTATTTAATATTGGCTAAAAATTAAATGTACAATAAATTTAAATCTATGAAATCAATTTTAAAAAATTTAACTCTTTGTGTTATTATGCAAATGCTAACTTTTGCAGTTCCGGGTAGTAACTTAAAACAAGAGTCATCAAAGTTACTTGATCCTATTGAAGCAATTGATGAATTTAACAACTTTTATAAATCAGGCAACTATTATTTTGGTGGACAACCCTCGCTTGAAGCTATTAAATGGTTAAAATCAGAAGGTGTATCACTAATAATTAACCTACGTTCTGATAAAGAGAATGAGAATTTTACGAAAGAAGCTTTTAATGAAGAAAATATGGTTGAAGAACTAGAATTATCCTACGAATCAATCCCTGTTAGTTATCCTGATTCTTATAATCCAGAAACTGTAGAAGTTTTAATAAAAGTACTATCTAATCATAAGGGGAAGGTATTTATTCATTGTGCAGGTGGAGGCAGAGTTAGATGGTTTTTTATGGCTTATTTAGTAAAGGCTAAAAACCATACTTTAAATGAGGCAATTGCATTTGGCAAGCAAATGAAGTTCACATTCCTTTTGGAAGAATTGTTAGGTAAAGAAATTAAAATGGCGTTTTAGAATATACGAATCTAAAAGTTGTTTTTGTATTATAATTCTAATATTTTGCTTAATTTGGGATTAATAATTCTCACATACTAATAATGCAACTATAATGATTGGAGTATATTTTACAATAATTTAAAAAGCTACTGTCTTTGACGGTGGTCATGTATGTTTGGCTTTGTAGTCTATTTGTGTGTTTTTTGAATTTTGAATTTTGAATATCCAATATTGAATGATGAATGTAGAAGTTAAACAAGCACTTGGAAATTAAATTTGCAAATATATTGTTTTTTGTACCGGGTACTATTACTTATTTTTGATGATAATACAATACTTTATT
>DAOVYZ010000155.1 GCA_030635365.1 Bacteroidales bacterium | reverse complement strand
GGTTTTGAATAAGCAATCTAAAGAATTGGAATATATTAGTAAAAAAGGTTGGATCGATGGATTCAGGTTTATAGAAATGAATAAAATGATCGTCAATTTTAGCAATGAAATGGGTATGTCTGAAAGAATAAAAAACACAGTCTTTCCATCAACTTATATTTTCTATACACGAGTGTTTATCTGGTTCCTTATCATAAGTACAACAATCGTTTCTTCAGACCTTGTTGGTACCTGGGGTATTTTTATAGGTATTTTTGTGGGATATGTGTTTTTAGTTACTCATATTATTGGCTTAGCTATCTTAAATCCATTTGAACCAACTCCTTCAGGAATTTCATTGGATCAGATTACAAGAACTATAGAAATAAATCTTCTTGAAATGTTAGGTGAAAAAGAAATTCCTAAACCGATTAAGAGCATAAATAACGAATACATTATGTAATCAAAACAACTAACCATGAAGAACAAACCATTAAGATCCTTTAAAATTTCACAATTCATAAATGAAGAAGCATATGGTGGAGTATTATTAATTATTGCTACCATTGCCGCGCTCATCTGGGCAAATTCATCATTCTATGAATCCTATCATCATATTTGGCATGAATTAAAAGTAGGTTTTGCCTGGGGAGATCTCAATATGATCGCTTCTTTACACCACTGGATAAACGATGGTTTAATGGCTTTATTTTTTTTCGTCATTGGCCTGGAAATTAAAAGAGAAATAATGGGTGGTGAGCTTTCTACTTTAAAAAAAGCATCTATGCCTATTGCCGCTGCAATCGGCGGTATGTTGATACCTGCCTTGTTTTATGTTTTCGTGACATTGAATTACCCTGATTATCTGGAAGGCTGGGGAATACCCATGGCGACGGATATAGCCTTTGCTCTTGGCTTGTTAGCCATGCTTGGAAGCCGTGTACCTTTGAACCTTAAAATTTTCCTTACTGCACTTGCTATTGCAGATGACCTTGGTGCGGTAATGGTAATTGCCGTCTTTTATACAGAATCCATTGACTTTTCTGAATTACTTTATGCGGCATTCTTTTTAGGTGTTTTGATCATAGCTAATTTTGCAGGAGTTCGCAAGACTGCTTTTTATGCATTGGTAGGTTTTATCGGTGTTTGGATAGCCTTTATATTTTCGGGTGTACATGCTACAATTGCAGGAGTTTTGATCGCACTTACAATTCCTGCAAGAACAGAGATTGGAGAAAATGATTATATAGCTAAACTATCGTCTTATTTAAATAAATTTAAAAATGAGAAACCTGATCAAAATAGTTCACTTTTAACAAAAAACCAGGTGCATTTAATTTCAGAAATTGAAGAACTTAATTTTAAGGCACATACCCCTTTACAAAAACTGGAACATGCCTTGCATCCGGTAGCTGCATTTTTTATTTTACCGGTTTTTGCTTTGAGCAATGCAGGAGTTCATATTGAAGGTAGTATAATTGAAATGTTGATCCATCCAATATCATTAGGTATAATTGCCGGACTGGTACTCGGAAAATTTTTAGGAATCGCTTTCTTTTCCCACCTTGTTGTAAGGCTAAAGATTGCTGCACTTCCTGAAGGTGTTACCTGGAAACAAATTTATGGGGCTGCTTTTTTGGCAGGAATAGGATTTACTATGTCTATGTTTATTTCAGATCTTGCTTTTAAGGATGAAGAATTTAAACAAATAGCAAAAGTTGGTATTATGGCGGCTTCCTTGCTATCCGCAATAATTGGAATGATCTGGTTGAGTACAGCTTCCAAAAAACAATAATATTTTTTTAAATATTTAATCTATAAATTGCAGAATTTAAATTACATTTAAACCAAACACCAGATGTAATTAAAGCAATGGATACTGGATTGTGGTTAGATTTCTTGGGGATAAGACTGGTAAGTGAAAAAGCTGCAGGATTAGATTTTAAAATTAACTTGATTACACCCGATAATGGTGAGAAATATTTAGTTGAATTAAGTAATTCAACCTTAAATAATATTGAAGGGTTTACTGATAGTGATGCAGATTTGGAAATTACCATTAACCGATCTGATCTGGACTTGGTTATGATGGGAGTGAAAACGATGGATGAGATGATTGTAGATGGAACTGCTAAAACTAAGGGGAATGTTGATGTTATTAATCAACTAAAATCTGTGATGATCCATTTTGAATTAAGATTTGAAATGTTACCAGGTACAGTTCCTGTAGGTGAACAACAATTAAACAGAAATCCATTTCAACAAGATATGCCAGCTGTGATTGGAGCAGAGTAGTAATTCTAATTGAAATACAAAATTATAGTTTAAAAGAAGAAAGGTTTTTGTGTTAGCAATTACCTTTCTTTTTAATTTTACCTAAAAATCTACCATGCCAAAAGAATATTATTTTATAAGTGATCTACACATTGGTGGAGACGAGGCATTGGGAGTATGTGATTTTGAAGAGGAATTGATTTCTTTTCTTCAGAATATTTCTTCTCAACCTAATGATATAGAGCTTATTATAATTGGTGATGCTTTTGGTTTGTGGGAGTTTACCCAAGTTACAGGCAAAGAAAAAATAGAGACATTGTTTGCTCAGTTTCCGAGAATATTTAAAGCCTTTCGTTCTGCAGGAGAGAAAATAAAAATTACAATTCTTCCAGGTAATCATGATTATGAAATTGCATGTTATACAGAATTTGTTGAATTATTTAAAGATTACTATATCTGTGTAGAGCAAACACCGTCTATCACCAGAAAAATAGGAGGTAAATCTCTTTGGATCGAACACGGAAACCAGTATGATGAAGTAAATCATATGCCAGATTTTGGAAACCCATATGCCCTACCAATAGGATATTTTATAACTAAAAATACAGTGGCAAAAGCTGGTATGCTTTCTCGAAAAGGGAGACATAATTGGTTGAAAGATATTCAATCCGTTTATCCTACAGAATTGATTCCTGACTGGATCATGTCGAACTATTTTTATAGAGAAATGAGTCCGATATTAAGATGGATATCCCTTCCATTTTTGTTGCTTTCAGGTTTAACATTATTTGTTTTGGGTGGTGCAGCACTTGAATATTTTAATATTACTGATGATAATATTTTTTTAAATAACCGAATATTTGATTCATTAGGCATAGTTGGTAGCCTTTTTCAAATAATTTTAACAATCAATGCCATTGCCTTGCTAGTATTTTTGGCATTGGCAATACCTTTTGGTTTTATAATTCGCGATCTAAAAAGAACACTGAAACGGTTTGATATTGAATTAGACCCAGCAGAATTGACTGGCGAAAAAGAGGAATTATACACCAATGCTGCCCATAAAGTTTTTAACGATAATCCTGATATTGTTGCATTTATTTATGGTCATACACATACGCCGTCGATTCGATCGATAGGAAAACGTTATATTATCAACACAGGTACCTGGCTCAAACAGTTTGAACGAATCTCACCTCGTTTCGGATTATTACCACCAATATATGTCCCTTTTTACTGCTTGAATTATTTCAAGGTAAAAAAAGAAGGAGAGAATATAGTTATAGAGTATCACAAGATTGATAAATCAATTTCTAATGATCTAACATTAGTGCAACGAATAATGTCACGAGCGAAAAAAGGAACTGTCAATACAATTCCTGCTAAAACCATAATAAAAATGGAATTAAATAAGAAATAATCTTAATTTTACAATAATGAATTACTTGTTTTTCTCCAAACGTAAAATTTCATTCCTCCTTATATGTCTCTTATTTTCTATCAATATTTTTGCTCAATTTGAAGAGCTGGAAGATGAAATAGTTGATTATCAATATTGGGTTGATTATAATGCAAACTATGAATTAGAAAATAATTTTAAGGTGTATGGCGATACGGGTTGGAGAATTATTTCACCCCATTTATGGACCAAATATTATGTTCGACCGGCAATTAGTTATAACCATTTGTTAAACATAAAAACAAGAAGACCTTTAAAGCTTGAATATCATTTTGGGGTAGGAATATTCTATACTGATTTTACGAATACATCCAACCATCTGGAAATAAGGCCCTTTCAAGGAATAAATATAGAATGGGCAACATTCAAACAATTACATATTAATCATTATATACGATTAGAAGAACAATTTGACTATTTTAATAATTCCTGGGATTTCGGATTAAGAGCTAGATATATGTTTGCAGGAGTTTATGAATGGCAAAATGATAATTGGGAAACACTAAATAATTTCTATATACCTTTTCATATAGAATTTTTCTTGAACTTTGATGAGACAACCGGTTTTAACGATTTAATCAGGTTTACTCTAGGATTAGGATATATTGTTAATTCCGAATGGAAAATCGAATTTTCTCCATCATATCACAGAAGGAAAATTGATATTGAGGATACTTTTGAAACCAACGACATTGTATTTCGATTAAGGGTGTTTCACAGTTTAAACTAGAGGAGTACTAATAAAATATATTTTTTATTTTTGAACTACTTCATAGTTATATTGTTAAAATTTCAACTTATTATTTAATAGCTTTATGCGTAACTTCAATTGGCTTTGCAGTTTATAAAACTAATGGTGAAAGATTAAAATACTCACAAATAGTTTTATTATTTGCTGTTATAAGTTGGAGTGCTAGTATATTCTTTGGTTTAAAGTTTTTAAAAGGCTCAATAAACTTTTTATATTTGAATTATCAGCTTTTTGTTATACAAGGCGGGAATAATCCTGAATATGATAATGATCAAGGTAAAATAAAAGTAGCATGTGAAACCATAGATAAAATTATGGAAAAAGAAGAGCCAAAGGGAGAAAAATCTTTTTCACTTCAGGAATTTCTATTTTATACAGGGATGATTTTGTTTATTTTTTGGCACATTTTAAAATGTAATTAAAAACCTAAAATACATTTGCTTATATTCTGCCGAGTTTAGTTTTTTATTAAATTATGTCAATTTACTTTTGATATTAAAATAGTGTTAAAGTGCAAATACATTAAATTATATTTGCAGTTAAAGCCTAAACCGCAAATATAATTATGTATATTTGTACAAACGTAAACAAATGCAAACAATAGATTTTAAAAATTTCATTGCGGGTAAATGGCAACAACAATACCAATATCAAAGTTTCACACCCAATAAAATATGCCTACAATGGTTAATAAGTAACCCCGGTTTACTTAATAAATTAGGTGAAGCAGACAGATATTTAGGTAGATTAGATACTTTTTCTGAACTAATTCCAGACATCGATTTTTTTATAAAAATGCATGTTACTCAAGAAGCAACTGTAAGCAGTAAAATAGAAGGCACTCAAACTTCTTTTGAAGAAGTATTTATAAAAGAAGCATTTATAAATCCAGATAAGAGAAATGATTGGCAGGAGGTGCATAATTACATACAAGCACTAAATCAAGCCATTAAGGCAATGAGGGATTTACCTATTTCTAATAGGTTAATTAAGCAAACTCATAAAACATTATTGCAAGGCGTAAGAGGAAAAGAAAAATTACCAGGAGAATATCGGAATGGCCAAAATTGGATTGGAGATAGTTTAAAAGACTCTATTTTTATACCACCAATACATGAAGAAATACCGGATTTAATGCAAGATTTAGAGCAATTTATCAATGCAGAAATCATGGATTTACCTTTGGCAGTTCCACATCTAATAAAAATAGCACTGGCCCACTATCAATTTGAAACAATACATCCATTTTTAGATGGGAATGGTAGAATAGGGCGGCTACTTATAACTCTTTATTTAATCGATAAAGAATTATTGCAAAAACCAACCCTTTATTTATCTGATTATTTTGAGCGTAACCGCAGAGATTATTATGATAATTTAACACAAGTACGTAAAAAGAATGATATTGAAAATTGGTTATTTTTTTTCTTAGATGGAGTTATAGAAACTGCAAAAAAAAGTATTAAATCGTTTAATAATATTATTAAATTAAGAGATGATATTGAATTAAATAGATTAATAAAATTAGGCAGAAAACAAGCAGATGGAAAACGCTTAATTAACTTACTCTACAAGGTTCCAATATTAGATAGTAAAGAAGTGGCCAAAACCTTAAAAATACATTCTTCTACTGCAAATAGATTAATAAAAGATTTTGAAGAGCTTAAAATATTAACAGAATTAACTGGTTATAAACGGAATAGGATGTATGCATTTTATGAGTATATCAGAATTTTCTAAAAAATAAACCCCTTATAAAGTAAGGGGTTTTAGAGTATTAAAGTGGAGATGGAGGCAAGAATTGCATCTCCCCAGATCCTTTATTCCATAAGCGGTAAGAAGAATTATATATATATTGGTGAGGCATTGATGAGACCTAAAACAGACCGGATACTTACATATGATTTTAACAAATATTTAACACCTATGCTTTCTTAAAAATTGGTTTAGTTATATGATAGCTTGTTAAGCTGGCATGGGCAATGGCAATTCATAAAAGCCAAGGTAAAACTTTTGAAAAAGTCATTATTGATTTTGGTACTAATGTTTTTGCAGGAGGACAAGTTTATGTTGCTCTCAGTCGTGCAACTTCTTTAGAGGGTGTTTACTTAAAAAGAGCGATAAGACTTATAGATATTCTTGTTGATTTTTTGATAAAGAAATACGTTATAAAAGAAAATATCACTCACTTGATAAAAGTGACCCACCCTGAAATATGTATACACAAAATAACAAGTATATATATAAAAACGACAGAGTAACTAGACAGTTAACCTAAAACAATTCTTTAGCACAAAGTAAATGTTGGTTAACAATACTATAGGCGTTAATCAATATGCTTTAACTCCATTACTTTTTTACCATTCTCATAAAAAACAAGATTGTTTTTACGTTTAAAAGTAAGTGTTTTACTCGATAATGTTTTACCAATTTTAGAACTTATCTCAGTATTATCAAAACATGCCATCCTGGTAGACGCGAATGGTCCAAATTTAATATTGTTATTATCAACTTTTACACTTCCTCTAAAAGTATTACAACCATCCGTTCCATAAACAGTTTTTTTAGTTAAATTGATCTCCATTCTTGGGGCATCTTTCTTAAAATCTGAAGTATTAACTTTTATTCCATTTACTTCAATTATCGCCCAAATATCATGCAAACGATAGTCAGGTACATAATTACCACAACTTTTATAAGTTTTATAATCTGTTTCTTTACTTGTTTTAAAATCAATGGAAACACTGTATTCAAATTTTTGACCACTCATAGAATCCGTACACTCTTTATGATATAACTGTACAATTAATTCGCCTGATTCTGTTACTGTACGGTAACGTGTAACATCTGCATCCATTGCTTTTACCGGATCTACAGCTGGGGCATTATAATCTAAACCATCTAAATTTTTAAAGCGAAATCCTTTTTCAAAATCTATATCTAAACTCCAAAAAGGTTCATTTCCAAAGGCATAAAAATCAATACCTTCTTGATATTTTTTATACAAAATTTGCTGGTATTTGTTTTGCTTGTTATTTTTAACACTTTTTACTATTGGTAACATATAGTATTTATCAGCAAGATTTCCAGTGATTTCATTTTCTTTTTTATCTAACATCAATAATCCTTTTGATTCTTTTTTAAACATATTCATTCCTCCTCCATCATCAAGTTGAATAATAAACTGACTATTTATTGTATAAATCCCTTTCTTTTCAAAGGGTATATCAGATCTTCCTTGATATGTTTTTTTAGACTGATAAGTAAGATCATCATTTAATATCAATCTGTAAATAATCTTTTCGCAATCGGCACAAGGAATCATTCCTAAATAAGTACCTGACAATTCCTGAGCAAATTTTTTATT